>RGVM01000269.1 GCA_010027295.1 Chitinophagia bacterium | reverse complement strand
GTGTTGGGGTAGGTCTCCGGGATCATGGAGCTGGTGAGCGTCTGGCCGGGCACCACGTGGTACTGGAGGATGGGTACCAGGGTGGTGAGGGGCAGGGCACCCACGGTGGCTTCCGCCTGGGGAAGGCCCAGTGCCGCGAAGAGTCGGTTGAAGGCCGTGTTATCGGGAGCGAACACCGTGTACTTGGTGTTCTTGTCCAGCAGGGCAGGCATGAGTCCCGCGCGGGTCACTCCAGCCCTCAGGTAGCTGAAGTTGGCATCGTTCAGCAGTTCGCCGATGGAGGCCGAGGTGGGGACCGGGTAGTCGATGGGCTTGGGGTCCGGGATGTTCTTGTTGCAGGAGGACAGCATCATGCCCGCCAGCAGCGCCATCGCGGCGATCGGCCTATGGAGGAGGTTTATCCTGTTCATATGCTTGGTTTTGACCGTTTCGTGGGGATCAATAGATGTTGTACGCGAAGGACACGTAGTACACGCCTCCGATGGACGGGTTGGCGATGGCTGTGATGTAGTAGTCGTTCAGCAGGTTGGTGGCACCGAAGCGGATGAGCGACTTGATCTCGGGGAACTTGTACGTGACCTGTGCGTCAAGGTTATGGTAGGCCGGCACATATCCGTTGGCGAGGGTCGTCGTGTAGAAGAACTCGTCCTGCCAGCGGTAGGCCAGGCTGAAGCCCACTTTCTTGGCTTTGCCCATGCCGCTGTTGCCGATGCTGGCATTGAAGCGGTACTTGGGGGCATTGAAGTTGGTGATATAGCCGCTGGGCACATCTCCCAGCTCGTCATAGCTCGCGTTGACATTGGCGTAGTAACCCTTCTTCAGGTTGTAGTCGAAGCTGATGCCGGCGCCCTGGGTCTTAACGACGGTGGGCGAGTTGATGGGCACCTGCAGGATGCGGCGGCGCGAGGCGACGAGCACGTCTGTCGGCTGCGGGACGGCGGCGATCGACTGCACCACGTTGACGCTGGTGATGAAGTTCTGGTACTGACCGTAGTAGGCGTAGAAGTCGACCATCAGTCGCTTGTCCATCATCAGGCCGCGGTAGCCGAGTTCATAGGAGGTCACGGACTCAGGCTTGAAGTCTCCGAAGGTCTGCACCTTGATGGCGGGCGAGGGCGAGAGCAGTGCGTCGAGGGAATAGACGGGATTGCCCTTGAAGTTGTAGAAGTCGAGCATGGAGGGGACGCCTCCGATGAGGGTGGCACCGCCGACGGCCAGGTTGATGAACTGGTTCTGGGTGGAGGGGAAGCGGTAGGCCTGCTGGTACGAGAAGCGGAGGTTGTGGTCCTTGGCCAGCTTGATCGTGGCGGTGGCGCGGGGGGTGAAGCGGCCCTTGAAGTTCTCGTTCTTGTCGTAGCGACCCGAGACGGTCAGTTTAACCTTGTCGTTGAGGATGGGCTTGCTCACCTGTAGGTAACCTCCGTACTCGCTGATGGGGATGGCTCCGGCGGAGTCTGCGAAGAGGGTACCTTGCGAGTTGAGCAGGAAGCGGCGGTAGTTGCCGCCCACCAGCACGTCGGCGAAGTCGCCGGTAAGGTGGCTGAGGTTGTACTGGCCCTCCACGGCGTAGAGGTTGGTACGGTCGACGAAGAGGCCGCCGCCCTTGGAGATGGGCCTGAGGCGAACCGAGTCGTAGGTCTTGTTGAAGCGGGCGGAGCCTGCCAGCGGGCGGCCAACGTCGGCCACGCTGCGGGCGGCGTTGTGGGCGTTGATGTCTGTGGCGCCGTTGAGCTTGGCGGCGAGGAAGGCCTGGCCATACTCGGTGTACCACTGGGTGGAGTTCTTCCATCCTTCGTTGAAGAGGCGCGTGGCGATGGTGGCGTTATAGGCCTGGCCCGAGTTCTCCTGGGTGGTGTAGCCGCGCAGGAACCAGTGCTTGCTGTTGAGCTCGAGCTTGTACTGGCCCATCTTGAGGTCCTTCAGCGCGTAGCGGTCGCTACCCGTGTACACCGAGTTGCCGGTGCCCCAGAATCCGGCGGCGACGGCTTCGAGGTTGTTGCTGATCTTGTAATGGAAGGCACCGCCCAGCTTGAAGTTGATGGTGTTGGGGTCTACTACTTCACGCTCGGTGTAGCCGGTGCGCGATACGTTGATGGGGCTTCCGGTCAGGGTCGAGATGTAGGGGGCGAGGAAGGGCGCCTGTCCGGCGATGCCGTTGAGCACCTGGCGGAGGTCGATCGTCGTCTCGTCGCCGTAGGTATTGACACCGTCGTAATTCGGGTCCGTGTCGCGCGTGCCGGGGATCGTGTTGGTCGTCGTCCGGTTGTTGCGGTTGACGTTGCGGTAGTCGGCCGCCAGCCAGTCCTTGGCCTGGATGAACTCGGTGTTTAGTTTGAAGGCGAACCTGTCACCGATCTTCTTGGCGTAGCGGACGGCCCAGTTATGGTAGCCCGATGGGTCGCGGTAGCGGTTGTCCATGTGCATCATCCCCTCCTTCACCTGGAAGGAGAGTCCCTGGTACTTGAAGGGGCTCTTGGAGTTGATGAGCAGGGTGCCGTTCATGCCGCCGGGACCATAGAGTGCGGAAGAGGCTCCCTGGAGGAGTTCCATGCTCTCGACATCTAGTTCGCTGAGACCGATGACGGAGCCGACGGAGAAGTTAAGGCCGGGGGCCTGGTTGTCCATCCCGTCCACGATCTGGTTGAAGCGGGTGTTGCCGCTGCCTGCGAAGCCGCGGGTCGTGACCGTCTTAAAGGTGAGGCTCGCGGCCACCATGTCGATGCCCTTGAGGTTGGTCACCATGTCGTAGTAGTTGGTCGTTGCCGAGTTGCGGATGGCGGCGGCGCTGACGCGCTCGATCGACACGGGCGACTCCATGATGCGCGTGGGCGTGCGCGTGGCGGATACGACCACCTCCTCACCCAGCGCGGAGCTGGGCGCCAGGGTGATGGCAGCCGGCTGGGAGGCGGAGGACACCTGCACTTCCTTCAGCTCGTAGCCAATGGAGGTAATGACCAGTGTCAGGGGGAATTTCGTGTTGGCGGGCAGTGGGAGGCGGAAATTGCCGTTGTCGTCGGTGAAGGTGCCGACGGTGCCTCCTTTGATGCTCACGGATACGGCGCTTGCCGGCTCCTTGGTGACGCCGTTCTTCACGTTACCCGATACCACCTGCCCCTGTGCGGACAGCAGTCCGGGGGCCATGAACAGGGCCAGGACGACAAGCATTGCTAATCTTTTCATAAGCAATCAGTTTTGTTGCAAGGTTTCAGCAAAATAACGATAGTTGCATATCATACACAATTAATTCTTAACATATCTGTAACATGCATGGCAGATAGTTGGTTCGGTCTGATATTTGCCGAAATTCCTATCCACCTATTTCAAAGCAGCCATGCCATCCTTCCAATTTCCCGGTCAGACGGGCTTCTACCGGGGCAAGGTCCGCGATGTCTACCGTATTGGTGACGAATGGCTTGTGATGGTCGCCAGCGACCGGATCTCGGCCTTTGACGTGATCCTGCCGCGTCCCATCCCTTTCAAGGGGCAGGTCCTGAACCGCATCGCGGCTTCGATGCTCGAGGAGACGCGGGATATCTGCCCGAACTGGCTGGTTGACGTACCTGCGGCCCATGTCTCCATAGGGCGTCGCTGCGAGCCCTTCCCGATCGAGATGGTTGTCCGCGGGAACCTGGTGGGCCATGCCTGGCGGACCTACCGCTCAGGGGCCCGGACGCTCTGTGGGGCCGGCATGCCCGAGGGGATGCGGGAGAACGACTTCTTCCCGGAGCCCATCATCACACCGTCCACCAAGGCGGCGGAGGGGCACGACGAGGACATTACACCCGAAGAGATCCTGTCACGGGGCCTGGCAACGGCCGAGGAATGGGCCGTGCTCTGCGACATCACACTTCGACTGTTCGAACGCGGACGGAGTCTGGCTGCCCGGCGCGGGCTCATCCTGGCCGATACGAAATACGAGTTTGGAAGGCTCGACGGCACCATCTGCCTGATGGACGAAGTGCATACGCCCGATTCGTCGCGCTACTTCCTGTCGGAGGGCTTCGGGGAACGGCAGCAGCTCGGCGAACGCCAGCAGCAGCTGAGCAAGGAGTTCGTCAGGGAATGGCTCATCGCGAACGGCTTCATGGGGAAGGAGGGACAACAGGTGCCTGCGATGTTGGACGAATGGGTCGACACCATCTCCGGAAGATACATCGAACTCTTCGAGCGGGTCACGGGACAGACATTCGTCCCGGAACGCCTCGACGATGCCGAGACGGAGCGCCGCATAGTGGATAGCCTGCACAGGCTTGCAGCAGTTTGAATGGGATGTGGCGTTTGGGACAGCCGGCAATCACCACCACGCGGGATTTGCCCGTCAAGCGTCGCCTTTCCCCCGGAGCGGCGGTTCCCGGTCGCTGTTATAGATATTCATCCTCCTCCGACGATGCTTGCCGGTGGGTTTCCTCTCCTCCATGGGCTTGTGCAGGATGTCCCGACAGGAAACGCTGCAGCAGCCTTCGAGTGCGGTTGCGCAGTCGGGGCACTGGATGAATAGCAGGTGGCATGCGGGATTGGCGCAGTTGACATGGATGTCGCTGGGCT
>RGVM01000268.1 GCA_010027295.1 Chitinophagia bacterium | reverse complement strand
TGTCAGAGGCGAGGCAAAGAACTGAGTGAAGTGCGGGTCCTGCGCGGAGGCGCCTGCCGAGAGCAGGATGGCCATGCAGGCAGCGATATGTCGAAGGGCAGGTTTCATGGGTTGGGGAGTATGGTGATCCTGTTAGATGGGTGCTGTCAACTCTGCGTCTTCTCACCATAGGCTAGGTCTCCGGCATCGCCGAGTCCGGGTACGATGTAGCCTTTGGCGGTGAGTTCCTCGTCGATGGCGCCGCACCATATCCTGACATGGGGCTGTTCCCGACGCAGGTGGTCGATACCCACGGAGCAGGCGATGGCCGATACTACATGCACCTCGCGTGGGGTCCCTTCGGCACGAAGCATCTGTATGGTCTTCACCAGCGAGGCGCCCGTCGCCAGCATAGGGTCGCAGATGATGAGGATGCGGTCCTCCAGGGAGGGGCAGGAGATGTATTCCAATTCGATGTCGAAGCTGCCGTCGCGGTGATGCTTCCGGTAAGCGGAGATGAAGGCGTTGTCGGCATGGTCGAAATAGTTGAGCATGCCCTGGTGGAGAGGGAGTCCGGCCCGGAGGATCATGGCCAAGACGGGTTGTGCCGAAAGCATCCTACAGGTGGATATCCCCAGCGGAGTGGTGACATCACGGTCCACGCTCGGCAAGACGCGGCTGATCTCGTAGGCCATGACCTCTCCGATGCGCTCGAGGTTCCTGCGGAAGCGCATTCTGTCCTTCTGCATCTCCGTGTCCCGGAGTTCCGCCACCCAGTTGCTGAGGAGTGAATGCCGTTCGCTCAGATTGACTACCATGCGTTTGTCGTATTTTCGGCCTGACAGTCACAAATCTAACCCAAATAGGCGGATACGGGTAATCCGGCGCCTGTTTCCCTCGCCTACATCCATATAAACGGGGAAAGATGAATTATCGTGCGATCGGGCTGATGAGCGGTAGCTCCCTCGACGGGCTGGACATCGTATACGCGTCCTTCGAGGCAGCCGGCGGTGGATGGTCTCACCGCATCGAGGCGGCGGACTGCATCCCCTATCCGGATGAATGGCGGGAGCGTCTTCGCAACGCCACCGGCCACTCCGCCCTCGACTACCTCCTGCTGCACAGCGAATACGGCCACTACCTGGGCCGGTGCGTGAACGAGTTCATCGCCGCGCACGACCTGCAGTACCGCGTGTCCCTGGTGGCCTCGCACGGGCATACCACCTTCCACCTGCCGCCGCGTATGACGGGACAGATCGGCTGCGGGGCCGCCCTTGCGGCGGAGACGGGACTGCCCGTCGTCACCGACCTGCGGGCCTTGGACGTGGCCCTGGGGGGGCAGGGCGCCCCCATCGTGCCCATGGGTGAGAAACTGCTCTTCCCGGACACGCGATGGTTCCTCAACCTGGGCGGAATCGCCAACCTCACGGCCTCCGCCGGGGGGCGTCAGGTCGCCTTCGACGCCTGCCCCGCCAACCGTGTCCTGAACATGCTGGCCGGCCGGGAGGGCCTGGCCTATGACGAGGACGGACGGATTGCCGCCTCGGGTCGTGTCGATACCGAGGTCCTGGCGCGCCTGGACGCGCTGCCCTACTACGACATGCCCTATCCGAAGTCGCTGGCCAACGACTTCGGGACCGACATCGTGCATCCCATCCTCGCCGCCTCCGGACTCTCCACGGCCGATGCCCTGCGTACCTGCGTGGAGCATATCGCCAGGCAAATCGCGGCATCCGTTGCCCGTGTCATGGAAAAGGGCGACGCCCCGCCTGCCGATGGCGGTTCGATGCTCGTCACAGGCGGCGGCGCACTCAACGGCTTCCTGGTGCACCGCATCGACGAGTACCTGCAGCCGATGCGCCTGCGCGCCGAAGCTGCCGATCCACTCTTGGCCAACTTCAAGGAGGCCCTCATCATGGCCCTGCTCGGCGTGCTCCGCTGGCGCGAAGAGGCTACGACGATACCCGATGTCACGGGTGCCTCCAGGGCAGGCATCGGCGGGGCACTATGGATGGGGCACTCCTGATGCCGCCGCCCCCTGACGTTGACGAAGCCGGCACCACACGGCCACGCTCTCCGCTGAAAGGATAGACCACCGAATGCAAGACCCCCTCCCAAACCTATGAGCAGCCCCGTCGAAAAGGAAAATCAGACCGTCCGCCCTCCCGCCAGGTGGAGGCGTCTGACACGTTCGCTGGGCCCCGGCATCGTCACTGGTGCAAGCGACGACGACCCGTCCGGCATCGCCACCTATACACAGGCGGGGGCCGCCTTCGGGTTCTCCACCCTGTGGACGGCCGTCGTCACGCTGCCCCTGATGGTGTCGATACAGGAGATGTGCGCTCGCATCGGACTGGTGACACGCATGGGGCTCACCGCGGTCATCCGGCGCCACTATCCCGCCTACCTGCTGTGGTTGGTCCTCTCATTGAGTGTCCCCGCCATCATCCTCAACATCGGGGCCGATATCTCGGGGATGGCCGCCGTGGCAAACCTCCTGGCGCCCGGCCTTCCTGCCTCCGTATGGAGCCTGCTCATCGGCGTGGCAGCCACATGGATGATCGTGGCCTTGCCCTACCGCCGTATGGCACGCGTACTGCAATGGTTATGCCTCTCGCTTGTCTGCTATCTCGCCGTCCCCTTTCTCACGCAGCCCGACTGGGGTGGACTGCTCCGGCGAACGCTCTTACCGAGCATCACGTGGGAAAGCGCCTATGTTTCCATGGTGGTGGCCCTGCTGGGAACCACCATCTCGCCATACCTCTTCTTCTGGCAGGCGTCGATGGAGGTGGAGGAGGTCGATGACCGGAAGGTCTCCGTCGACAGGACCCTGCTCCGCGAGATGGGCACCGATATCCGCATCGGCATGTTCTTCTCCAATCTTGTCTCCTTCTTCATCATCCTGACGGCCGCGACCGTGCTCTTTCCACACGGGTTGCACGATGTCGATTCCGTCGAGGAGGCCGCCGCCGCCCTGGAGCCGCTGGCGGGCCGATATGCGTACATCCTCTTCGCCGCAGGCGTCCTCGGCACGGGGATGCTGGCGATACCCGTCCTGGCGGGTTCGCTATCTTACATGGCCAGCGAGGCCTTCGGGTGGAAGGAGGGCTTCGGCAAGAAGTTCTCGGAAGCCAGGGGCTTCTATCTCGTGATGGTCTTTTCGATATTGTCCGCCGTGGCTATCAACCTCATGGGAATTCCTCCGATGAGGGCCCTCTTCCTCACGGCCCTCGTGTACGGCGTGGTGTCTCCTGTGCTCATCGCCGTCATCCTCCATATCTGCAATAATCGGCTGATCATGGGCGATGAAGTCAACGGCCGCTGGTCGAACCTGTCGGGAATCCTCTGTCTGGTGCTCATGTCGGCGTCTGCGATACTGCTCCTGGTCGGTGCCTGGCACTGACAGTCGACAATGAGGAGAAACCTACGGCCACCGACGTTTGAAATTAGTAAAATGCAAACTAAACTGCCGCGTGCAGACCGACCTTGAGGCAGGCCTGACGCGGCAGTTGCGACAGCCGAGTGGAGATGGTGTCTTACCTGTACCCCCAGCCGTTCATGATCTTCAGGTCCTCTTTGACGGAGTCCAGCGGTGTGCGTCCCTGATAGGACTCCTGCTCGATGATGAAATGCTTGGTGCCCCATTTGCGACCCAGGTCGATGACCTCTTTGACGGGCACGATGCCGGTGCCCAGTATGGTTGACTCGAAGCGCTCATGGCCGCTGGCCGCCGCTATCTCATCCTTCACATGCATCGATTCGAAGCGGCCCGGGTATTTTTGCATGATGTCGAGGGCCTTGGCTCCGCCGTTGATCATGTTGCCTATGTCGAGCTGCTGCATGACCAGCTTGGGGTCGGTCTCGGAGAGGATGATGTCATAGAGCGTGCGGCCGTTGAGGGTCTCTGAGAACTCGAAGTCGTGGTTGTGATAGCCAAACTTCATTTCGTAGCGGTTGCAGAGCTCGCCGCTGCGGTTGAAGACTTCCATGAAGGCGCGGAGTTTGTCGTAGTCTCGGCGGATGGTATTCTCCATCGAGGGACTGATAACGAATTTCTGCCCCAGCACGGCGGCGTCTTCCACTGTCTGCTTCCAGGCGTCGGTGATGTCCTTTTTGGATTCGTCCCAGTGCCGGCCACTCATGACGGTATGGCCGCTAGGCATCTTCATGCCGAGGTCGTCGAGGATCTTTCGGAACTCCTGAGCCGACCAGCCGTAGAATTTCCGGTTGATGTAGTTGGCATGTTCGACGTGAACATAGCCCATGGCTCGGAGCGCCTTGAGGGTCTCCAGGGGCGCCTTCATCATGTCGGCGCGGATGGAGTACAGTTGTACGCCGGTGAGTTCGCCCTTTCTCCGTCTGGCGAGGGCTGACAGCTCACGGCTCATCAGGGTGCCGCCTGCGAATGCGAGGGCGGTGCGGCCCAGGAAATGTCTGCGCGACAGGGTCATATGGCTTCGATTTTTCATCAAGTTAATCGGATTTCAGCACCCGGCCAACGGCTTTCGTGTTTGTCCGCCGCAGGCATCAGGCCCTTCCACCCTCCAAGGGTACCCCCACCCTCCAAGGGTGGGGG
>RGVM01000267.1 GCA_010027295.1 Chitinophagia bacterium | reverse complement strand
TCCGTGGCCGATGTCAACCGCCTCGTCCGAGCCGCCTTCGCGGGCGACGTGGCCGGTCGCGTCTATGAGAACGAGCGCCGCTTCGACCTCGTCGTCCGGCTCGACGAGGCCGCTCGCAGGGATATCGACGATGTCCGCCACCTGCTGGTGCCCACCGCCTCCGGCACCCAGGTGCCGCTGTACCAGGTCGCCGACGTTACCGTCGAGGAGGGCCCCAACCAGATCCAGCGCGAGGACGCCAAAAGGCGCATCATCGTTGCCTTCAACACCCGGGGACGCGACGTGCAGAGCATCGTGGAGGAGATGCAGCAAAGGACCGAGAAGGGACTACGCCTCCCGGCAGGGTATTTCATACGCTACGGCGGCCAGTTCGAGAACCTCATGGAGGCCCGCCAGCGCCTCATGATTGCCGTACCCTTGGCCCTGCTGCTGATCCTGACGATGCTCTACTTCGCCTTCGGCTCCCTTCGCTACGGCCTCCTCATCTTCTCCGCCATCCCCCTCTCCGCCATCGGCGGCATCCTCTCGCTCTGGCTGCGCGACATGCCTTTCAGCATCTCCGCCGGCGTCGGCTTCATCGCCCTCTTCGGCGTGGCCGTGCTCAACGGCATCGTGCTCCTCAGCGAGTTCAACCGACTGACGGGTGAGGAGGGCCTCTCGCCGATGGACGCCGTCCTGACGGGCACCCGCAATCGGCTGAGGCCCGTGCTGATGACGGCCGCCGTCGCCTCCCTCGGCTTCCTGCCCATGGCCCTCAGCCAGAGCGCGGGCGCCGAAGTGCAAAGGCCGCTGGCCACTGTCGTCATCGGCGGACTGGTGACGGCCACCCTGCTCACCCTCTTCCTCCTGCCCGGCCTCTATCTGCTCTTCGTAAGACGCCGGCGCCCGCCTGTGACGACGGCGGCCATCCTCCTCCTGCCGCTACTGATGGCGGGACAGGCCCAGGCGCAGCCCTTGGCGGGCACACCCGCCTCCACCGACCGGATCCTCGGCATCGCCGAGAGACGCAACCCGTCGGTCGCCAACAACCGCCGCCTCGACGTCTACTGGCTGGAGCTGGCCGCCCATCCCGTCGACCTGCCCCGTACCCAGGCAGGGATCGAATACGGCAATATCAACAGCTTCAACCGCGATACTCGGCTGTTCATCGGACAGGGCCTGCAGCTGCCCGCCGTCTATGCCCGCAACCGTGACCTCTATCGGGCGGGATTGCTCTCCAACCAGGCCCACTCGCGACTCAGGATGCACGAGGTCAGACACGAGGCCAGGACCCTCTGCATCGCCCTGATGGCCATGCAGGAACGCGACGCACTGCTGCGCAGGCTCGACACCGTCTATGCCCGGTCCGCCGCCGCCGCCGAACTGCGGTTCCGGACGGGTGAGACGGGAAGGCTGGCCAAAGCCTCCTCCGAAGCCTATGCCGGACAAATACGCCTGCAAAGGGGCCAGCTCCGAGAGGATGCCGCCATCCTGCAGCAGCGGCTCTCACTCCTCCTCGACACGGCCGTGGCATGGCTGCCCGAACCGGAAGAGCCCCGACTACCGCCTGCAGGCCTCGCGTCCGCCGACCTGTCCCCCTCCCAACCCCAGCTGGCTTATATGGATGCCGTCACAGGCACCCGCAGGTCGCAGGTGGGCATCGAAAGATCGCGGCTCTCACCCGACATCAACCTCGGCTACAGCAACCTCTCCATCATCGGATGGCAGTCGCCCGACGGCGTCGCCCAGCAGTACTACGGCGCGGGCGACCGCTTCGGCATCTTCCAGTTGTCCATGGGCCTCCCGCTCTTCAACGGAGCCGCCCGTGCCAAGATCCGTGCCGCGGAAGTGGAGGCGGAAGTCGCCGCACTCGAGCGCGACAGGACGGAAAGGGAACTGCAGGGCAGGCTGCTGGAAGCCCGGGCCGCCCTTCGCAAACACTCCGCCGCCCTCGAATGGTATCGCGGACAGGGTCTCCGGGAGGCCGAAGTCCTCGAGGCGGACGCCACCGCAGGCCTCTCGGCCGGCAGCCTGTCCTACGCCGAATGGGCGCTGCTGATGGACCAGGCCGTCCGCATCCGCCTCGGTGGACTCGACGCCCTCGACGCCGTCCGAAAGACATTGGCCGACATTTCCTTCATCACCGGAAAAGACTGACAGACCATGACAACCGCCATCCCCCGCATACTCGCCCTCACCCTGCTCGCCGCCTGCTCGGGCGTACAAGAGCAGCCCTCACAACCGACCACGGAAAAGGAGGAATCCAACCGCATCACCCTCACCCGGGAACAGGCCGCTACCGCAGGCATCGTCACGGCCCCGCTGGAACAGAAACGCATGAGCGCCTCCGTCACCGTGAACGGCGTTGTCGACGTCCCCCCTCAGAACCTCATCTCCGTCAGCTTCCCCATGGGAGGATACCTCCGACACACCCGCCTGCTGCCGGGCATGCCTGTCAGAAGGGGCGACGTCATCGCCGAGATGGAGGACCCCTCCATCGTGCAATTGCAGCAGGACTACCTCGTATCCTCCGCGCGGCTCGAATACCTGGAGCGGGAACTCGCCAGGCAGAAGACCCTCAACGCCGAGAAAGTCAGTGCCGACAAGGCCCTCGAACAGGTCGCCTCGGAACACCTCAGCCAGCAGGTCATGCGCAACGCCTACGCGGAAAGACTCCGCATGATCGGACTGCAGCCGGAAACCCTCCGGCCCGACGCCATCACCCGCATGGTGCGCCTACGCTCGCCCATCAACGGTTTCGTCTCCAAGGTCAATGTCAACACCGGGAAATACGTACAACCGCAGGACGTCCTCTTCGAGCTAATCAACCCCGACGACATCCATGCCGCCCTCTCCATCTTCGAGAAGGACCTCGCCCGCGTCGCCGTCGGACAGAAGGTCATCATATCCTTCGTAGACGAACCCGAGACCCAGTATGAGGGGGAGATCATCCTGCTCAACCACAATGTGGATGAAGACCGCATGGCCATCGCACACTGCCACTTCCACTCCAAGCCCGCGAAACTCCTGCCGGGGATGTTCCTCAACGCCCGCATCCATGTCAAAGAGTCCCTGGTCAGCGTAGTGCCCGAACAGGCCCTGGTCAGATACGGGGGGAAGGAATATGTCTTCGCGGAGACCGCCCCATCCACCTATTCCATGTTTCCGGTGCGTACCGGTTCGAAGGATGATGGATGGGTGGAACTGACTGAAGGAGCGCTTGAGGTGGCCGGCAGGAAAGTAGTGACTGTCAATGCATATAGTCTCCTCGGCGCCATGAAGAACAAGGTGGACGAATAGGGTTTGAGATTGTGTTACCGCCTAGCCAAGTCTGAGTGAGGTGACCCAGTGCGGACCGGGATCCTGTTTCAGGCCCGGGTCGTCGTTTCTTTTCTCAGGCTGGATCCATGTCTCGCTCAGGGTTCGAAATAGGCCACGCTGCCGCCCACCCATTCCCTGTCCTTGTTGTACCGGACGCCGATCATCTTGCCCTTCGACAGTCGTGCCAGGTTGACAGCGGCGAGAGGCCTCGCGTCGCCTTCCCTCCACAGGTACATGATGCGCACTTCCACCTTGGCGGGGTCGTCGGGCGTCTGCACCGCGTCGGCATAGCGGACTTTTCGTTGCAGGATCCAGTTCGCAGGGTCCTGGATAGCCTCGATGTCGGAGGGTTGCAGGTCGATCACCACGCCCTGTCCGGCGAAGGAGAACAGAGGCTTCAGGACGAAGTCGGACAGGTCGCCCGGGAGTTCCTTAACCTGGTCGAGGAACCAGGTTTCGGGGATGTTGGGATGCCGGAGCAGGGGCAGGGTGTATTTGCTCACCCGGTAGAACCATTCGGGATGGGGTACCCACTCGACATCCCAGACAGCCCGCAGGTCGGGTATCGCGCCGAGGCTGTCGCGCACGGCATGCAGCTCGTCGAAGATGACGCGATTGTAGATGCGTCGAATGCGGATCCTGCGCCCGTCCTTCTCGTAGTATAGCCGTTCCCCCTCGGTCAGCAGCCGGGTGAGGCATAAGGGTTCGATGCCGGTCAGGTCGCGGGTGCAGAGGAAGTCGATGCGGGTCTTCTGCGTCTCGGGGCGTATCTCGAGCAGCACGACCTCCTCGGATGGATGGCTTCCGAGGAGCACGTCCCGCAGCAGGCGGGTGAATCCCTCCCTGTCGAGTCCGCTGAGATAATGGGAGAATCCCACCGGTATCGGGAAATGCCTTTCGATGACCTCGGGATAGACGGCCTGGAAGCCCAGCAGGCTGGGGAAACCCTGCATCTCGATGAGCTGCGGGGTAAGGCCCCCCTCGGCATCCTGGCAGATGCCGAAGTCGAAGGTCAGTATCTGCGGCCTTCCGATCTCGCCCGGCACCCTGTCGGACGCCGGCACCGAGGCGTCGGTGAGGCGCAGGAAGTCGGGGTCCAGGATCTGGTCGATGATGTGCTCGCAGGCGTCCAGCATGGCGGACCCGAGGGCACGCGGGATGAAGACGGGCGTCTCGGCGACACGGAACTCGATGGCGCCGGGATGGATGGCGTGCAGGTCGGCCAGGAAGGCTTCGTAGCGTTCCCGGGTGAAGCTCGCGT
>RGVM01000266.1 GCA_010027295.1 Chitinophagia bacterium | reverse complement strand
CCCTCTTCTGCATAGCGGGCACCGAGTTCGACGGGGTCTCCGGCATCTCGCAGGTTGACGAAATGCGTACCCTTGACGGTGCGTCCGTCCTTGATATCGAGGCAGGGTATGATGCGCTTGGTCAGCATGTCGTAGCCGGTCGTACGGTAAAGCGGGCGATGTCCTCCAGCGATATCCTTCCTTCGTAGATGGCCTTTCCTACGATGGCAGCGGAGCATCCAATGGCCTGCAGGGCTTCGAGGTCGCCTAGGCAGGAGACACCGCCCGATGCGATGAGTCCAAGGCGGGGATGGGCCGCCCGGATGGACCGGTAGAGATCGATCGAAGGTCCTTCCAGCCTGCCGTCGCATCCGACGTCGGTGCAGAAGGCTTCCGTCACGCCGCGGGCCATCCAGGTGGAGAGGAAGTCTAGGATGCCGACTTGTGTCTGCTCCATCCAGCCGGAGATGGCGATGCGGCCTTCCCTGACATCAGCCCCCAGCAGGAAACGCGCCGGGCCATGCACCTCGAACCAGTGCTCCAGCGTCTCGGGCGCCCGCAGGGCGATGCTGCCGACGGTGGCCTGGGCGGCCCCGGCGGAGAAGACAGCCCGCAGGTCCTCCTCCGTACGGATGCCGCCGCCGAAGTCGATGGCGAGGCCGGTCCCCCCGGCGATGCGCTCTAGCACGAACAGGTTGGCGGGCCGTCCGCCGCGGGCCCCGTCGAGGTCGACGAGGTGCAGGCGCCGGAGTCCGGCCGCCTCGAAGTCGCGAGCGACGGCCAGCGGGTCTTCCGCATAGGTCTTCTGCCGTCCGTAGTCGCCTTCCGTGAGGCGGACGCAACGCCCCCCAATGATGTCGATCGCGGGTATGACCTCCATATGTGTCAAAGTTCGAGGAAGTTTCGGAGTATGGCCTCTCCGGCGGTTGCGCTCTTCTCGGGATGGAACTGTACGCCGTGGAAGTTATCACGCCCCAGGGCGGCGCTGAAGGGCACGATGTGTTCGGTGACGGCCCTCGTGTCGGGACCAAGCGTCGCGTGGTAGCTGTGCACGAAATAGACATGCGTATCCTCCCCGATGCCGCGGAACAAAGGCCCCTGGAGGGATGTGATGCCGTTCCATCCCATCTGGGGAACCTTGAGGGGCAGGCCGGCCGGGTCGAACCGGCGAACATCCTCTTCGAAGATGCCCAGGCATTCGGTATCGTTCTCCTCGGAATGCCGGCACATCAGCTGCATACCCAGGCAGATGCCGAGGAAGGGCTGACGGAGGGAACGGATGACTTCGTCGAGCCCACGATCCCTGAGGTAGCGCATGGCGGAGGACGCTTCGCCCACGCCGGGAAAGAGTACCCTGTCGGCCGCGCGAATGGCGTCCGGATCGTCCGTCACGACGGCGGTGGCACCCAGGCGTTCGAGGGCGAGGAGCACAGAACGGATATTGCCGGCGTTGTAGCGAATGACGACGGTCTGGTTTCGCATGGTCGACTCAGGTAAGTATGGCTTGCAGGAATCTTTCGGTGGCGACGTCCACGTCACCCCCGGCCTCGAGCGCACGTATGTAGGCGCTTCCGATGATGGCGCCCTCCGCATGCTTACAGGCGGCGAGGAAGCCCCCGCGGTCGCGGATACCGAATCCGACGAGCACGGGATTGCGCAGCGCAAACTTCCTCAGCCTTCCAAGATAACCCTCGACGGGCCCCATGTCGCTGTCGCCCCCTGTGGTGGATGAGGATGATACTGCGTATAGGAAGCCGTTGCTGAGCGCGTCGAGGCGGCGCACGCGCTCCTCCGATGTCTCGGGCGTGACGAGGAAACTGAAGTCGAGCCCATGCGCCCGGATGATCGGCCCGTACACGTGCTCATATTCGTATTCGGGCAGGTCGGGAAGGATGAGGCCGTCGATGCCGACGCGGGCGGCATCCGCGCAGAAACGCTCGAAGCCGTACTGCAGAATGGGGTTGAGATAGCCCATGAGGATGACAGGCAGTCCGACGGAGGGCCTGAGTGCTTCGAGCTGCGAGAACAGCAGCGGGATAGACATGCCGTTGGCAAGGGCGGTGGCGTTGCTCCTTTGGATGACGGGACCGTCGGCCAAGGGGTCGCTGTAGGGCATGCCGAGTTCGATGATATCAGCTCCGTGGCCTTCGAGGGCTCGCAGGACGGGGAGGGTGTCGTCCCGTCGGGGGAAGCCGGCGGTACAGTATACATTGAGCACGCCGCGGCGCTTGCGGTCGAAGAGTGGCTGCAGTCGACTCATGGGATATCGGTTTTTTGCGTGTCCATACCCGACTCCATGGCCTGCATGTAGGTGGCCAGGTCCTTATCGCCGCGGCCGCTGAGGCAGAGTACGACCTGGTCGGAGGGCTTCAGTCCCATCCGGGGCAGGACGGCCAGGGCGTGGGCCGTCTCGAGTGCGGGGATGATGCCTTCCAGGCGGGAGAGTTCGAAGGCGGCGGCAAGGGCCTCTTCATCGGTGGCGCTGAGGAAGTCGCCACGGCCGCTCTCGAAGAGGTGGGCGTGCATGGGTCCGATGCCGGGGTAGTCGAGGCCGGCGGAGATGCTGTGGGGTTCCACGACCTGGCCGTCCTCGGTCTGCATGAGGAGGCTCATGCTGCCGTGCAGGATGCCCGGCTTTCCGAGCCGGGTGGTGGCGGCGCTCTGTCCGCTCTCCACACCCATCCCCGCGGCCTCGACGGCCACGATGCGCACGGAGGGTTCCTCCAGGAAATGATAGAAGGCGCCGGCCGCATTGCTGCCACCACCGACGCAAGCAACGACATGTGTGGGCAGCTCGCTGCCGGTGGCTGTCAGCAGCTGGGCGCGAACCTCGAGGCTGATCACGCTCTGGAAACGGGCCACCATATCGGGATAGGGATGCGGGCCCACTACGCTGCCGATGATGTAGTGGGTATCCTCAGGGTGGTTGATCCAATCGCGGATGGCCTCGTTGGTGGCGTCCTTGAGGGTGCGGCTACCGCTCGTGGCGGGCACCACTTGCGCGCCTAGCATGCGCATGCGTGCGACATTAGGGGCCTGACGGGCGATGTCCTTCTCTCCCATGTAGACCACGCATTCGAGTCCCTTCAGCGCGCAGACGGTGGCAGTGGCCACGCCGTGCTGCCCGGCGCCCGTCTCGGCGATGATACGACGACGGCCTAACCGCTGCGCTAGCAGTACCTGCCCGACGGTATTGTTGATCTTGTGCGCGCCCGTGTGGCAGAGGTCCTCCCGCTTGAGCCAGATGCGTGCGCCCACGACCTCGCTGAGGCGTTCCGCCAGGTAGAGGGGCGTGGGCCTGCCGACATATTCTCTCAAGAGTGCGTCGAACTCCCTTCGGAAGCCTGGGTCGGAAGTGATATCAAGGTAGCGCTCACGCAGCTCCGCTACGTTGCGGTGGAGCATCTCGGGGATGAAGGCCCCTCCGAAACGTCCGAAATAACCCCTCTCGTCGGGGCGGTGATAGACCTTGGTCATATGAGATGGCTGTATAAGGTTATGGTGATCATCAAGCTAATTGAGACTTATTTGACAGGACTGCCAGCTGTGAGTCTCTTCCGGAAGGCTTCTAGGGACGCCATGTCTTTCACACCGGGGGATGACTCGAAGCGACTGTTCACGTCTATGGCGAAGAGCTCCTTCCTTGCGGCAGCAACCTCCGCGACCGCGCCGGCGTCTTCAGGGCCGATGCCGCCACTGAGGAACCAAGGCTTACCGAAGGTCCTTCCCTCCACCGCCTTCCAGTCGAACCGCGTCCCGTTGCCGCCATAGGACACACCGACAGAATCGAAGAGATACATGTCGACTGCCTCGCGATAGGAATGGGTCTTCCAGCCAAGGTCATCGTCCGGCGCGACGCGGAATGCCTTGACGGTGGTGACGTGGCTGCTGACTTTCTCGCAGTACCGGGGCGACTCGTCGCCGTGCAGCTGCACCATATGGAGTCGCCAGGTGTCGACGGCACGGAGGAGCTCATCGAGCGGCGCGTCGACGAAGACGCCCACGCGGTTGACCTGCAGCCGTTCGCGGCGCAGTGCCTCGGGGTCTAGGTCGAACTTCCCGACGAAGCGGGGCGAGCGGGGATAGAAGATGAATCCTGCGAACTCGACGCCCATCGCATCAAGCCTGCGGACCTGGTCGATCCCCGTCATGCCGCAGACCTTCATGCGCATATTTCTCCGTTTTCCCCGTTGCCGGCCATGAAGGTACGGAAGGCCTCTGCCGGGTCTTCCTCCCGCATGAAGCGCTCCCCGACGAGGAAGCCGCGGAAGCCGTGGTCGCGGAACAGGCGGACCTGCCCGGGACTGTCGATGCCGCTCTCGGCGACGAGGATCCTGTCGGAGGGCAGCCTGGCGGCCATACGGAGGCTGCGCTCCACGTCGACGGCGAAGGTGCGCAGGTCGCGGTTGTTGATGCCTACCAGTGCGACCTCGTCGCAGACATGTCCCAGCTCTTCCTCGGCATGCAACTCCAGCAGGGCCTCCAGTCCAAGCGAGCCGGCGAAGGCCGCAAGGCTCCTCACCTCCGCCGGCGTGAGGCAGGCCGCGATCAGCAATATCAGGTCCGCCCCCAGGGCCTTGGCCTCCAGTA
>RGVM01000265.1 GCA_010027295.1 Chitinophagia bacterium | reverse complement strand
CAGGGCCTGCACAGCCCCCGGAGGAGATCCGGGCCGTATAAGTCACTTCCCGGACGGATGTTCCCGGGTTGTACAGCACATCGGCGATGTTCCCGCTGCCAATGCTTTCCCCGTTGCCCCAGGAGATCACCGGGTTGGCCGCGTTCAGCGCTTTGAGCAGGATGGTGAAGGCCGTGCCACTGCACACTTCCTGTGCCCCTACCGCCTCTAACGAGGGGGAGGGCTGTACCTGTACCCGAACCTGGTATTCCGAGCCTATACAGCGTGCGCTGCCCAGGGTAACCGAGGGGGTCAGGGTGTAGAGGGCGCTCACCGTCCGCGCGGAGCTATTGCCCAGCCGCTCTACGATCGAGCCGGTGCCGGCGCTGAGCGCCCCGGTTGAAAGGCCGCCCGTTGGCGTAGTTGGCCCGCCACTCCACCGCTACCGGCCTCGTCGAAGGCGTAGCGGTGCGCACCGGTATCTCGAAGCGCTCATCGCCGCACACCGAGATGTTGTCTGCAATGAGGGCGGGTACCCGCAGCACCTTTATCGTGCGCCGCAGGCTGCCCTCGGCAATGGGGCAACCCGTGGCCAAAGACACCGCCGACTGGACGAACACGTCCGTGTCTGTCAGGACCTCGCCGAGGTTCAAGGATATGGGCGAGGTGAGCGTATTTATGGTCTGTAGGGCAGCATCCCCTATCTGATAGCTGATGCGCATGGCCTGCGAGGGGTTCAGCACTACGGTGGCCGGGCTGCCTTCGCAGGAGGCCTCCGGGACCGATATTCCCAAGACCGGGGGGGCCAGGCTACCGTTCACTATGAACGACTGCGACACCGAGCAGCCGTAGGCATCATCCACCCGAACGGTGTAGGTACCCGTGCCCACGTTGGTCAGGTCCTGCGTCGTGGCGCGGTTCGACCAGGAGTAGCGGTAGGGGGCCGTGCCGCCTTGTACGCTCAGGTCTATCGCGCCCGTTGCGCCGCCGGTGCAGGTATTCTGTACGCTGCC
Source organism: Chitinophagia bacterium (assembly GCA_010027295.1). Lineage (GTDB taxonomy): Bacteria > Bacteroidota > Bacteroidia > Chitinophagales > Chitinophagaceae > Pollutibacter. The sequence goes on along the minus strand of RGVM01000265.1, from coordinate 3,597 downwards.
CGAGACCTTCATTGGTTCGGCCACGTCCACGCGCAGCGTCGCCGTGCTTTGGCAGCCCCCCTCGCCCGTCACTGTCACGGTGAACTCCGTCAAGCGGAAAAGGATCGTCGTGAGGGTAGCCTCTTTGGCACCCGTGCTCCATGCGTACGATGTACCGCCCGTCGCCGTCAGCGTCAACTGGCCGGGGCCGCACAGCACGCCGCTGTTCGAGCTCAGATCCTGTATCGCCGCTTGGGGGTAAGGATGTACCGTAATAGTGCCCCGCGCCGTATCGGCCGCGCAGCCACCCGTCAAGGGGATTCGGTAGGCGAACGTGCCCACTGCCGTGGGCGTCCCGCTGATGCGGATTTGGTTGGCGCTCCAGGAGGCCGTTACCCCGGCTGGCAGGCCCATGGCCGCTCCGATGCCCGTTGCGCGGCTCGTGAAGTGGGAAATCGAGGGGATGGCTGTGTTCACACATACCGAGGGCGACAGGGAGGCTGCCCCGGCCCGCATCCCCGGCGTCACGATGATCAGGAAGGTATCCCGTATAACCACCGCCCCGTTGATGGAGACCGCCACCGCTATGGTCGCTGTATCCGGTAGGTTGCCCGTATTCACGGCCATGAACGAGGGCAGGTTGCCCGTACCCGAGGCCGGAAGGCCGATAGCGGGTTTGTTGTTCGTCCAGGAAGACGTAAAGCCAGATACGTTACTGGACAAAACTATCCCGGCCATCATACCCGTATGGCATACCGTTTGGTCGGCAGTCGGGGAGATAGGCGAAGGGGCAGTCAGTACATAAAGGCTGCTTTTCGCACAGCGCGTCGTGCCGCCGGAGGTACTGCAAGCCTCATAAGGCAGGCTGAGCGTGCCCTGGAAGGCTGGGTCTGGCTGGAATGAGTAGGTACCGTTCGCGGACAGGGTTACCCTGCCCACCCCTGCGATTACGGTGTCCATAGGCGTTGCGCGCAACGTATCCCCTTCTGCGTCCGTATCATTGGCCAGGACATTCCCTTGCGCCGGGGTGCCTGAGAAGGTAAATTGGTAGTCATCCGAACCGAAGGTCGTGTTCGGCGAGCCGGTGCCCAGGACCATCAGCTCCTGGAAGCCCGTATCGCACTTTGCCGTCGGGGTTTGGTCGTCGCACACCTCATACGCGTAGCGCAGTGCCCCGCGGAACCCATTTGCGGGTGTAAAGCGGATGTCCCCTGTAGCTGGGTCCACGCTCGCCGTGCCCTGTGTGGAGGCGTTCAGTGGGGTAATTACCCGCACCGATGCCGGGTTCAACTGGCGCCCCAGGGTGCCGGCCCCGTCATTGGCCAGGGTTTTGACCACTACCGGCTGCCCCTGCCGGGCCGTTGCCCGGTCGGGGTTGGCCAGCGTACCGTTGGTGTTGCCATACGGGGTGAGTACCCGGACTTCCAATTTGTACACTGGGCAGTTCAGCGATATGCCTTGCGGGCATACGGGTATATCGAAACGATAGGTGCCCGGCACTTGGGCCATGAACGTATAGCTGCCATCCGCTGACAGTACGGGGAGCGCAGCGCTGGGGTTACGGCTGTCTGCTTGTGCCATACCATACGTCGTACCTGCGCCCACCCGGTCGTTCACAGAGAGGTTCCCACGAACGGGGCGCCCTGTGTGGGCTATATGCATATCCGATGCTATCATTCCGGAGTACGGATCGGTTCCCATAGCCGATTCATCGGCATTGCTGAACCCATCCCCATCGCAATCCAAAGCCCCCCAGATTAGGTTGGTGCTCGCGTAGCCCGTATAGCCGGGGTTTCGGACGGGGTCACAGGGGTCAGTTGGATTGTTACCACTGCTTATCTCCTGGTCATCCGCGGTGCCGTCGCCGTCTGTGTCTGCATTGCGGGGATCGGTCTCGCCGGGGTCCACGGTACCGTCTTTATCCGCATCTTCTATCCCGTCGGCGATACCGTCGTTGTCGGTGTCTGCATCGCCGGGGTCGGTCTCGCCGGGGTCCACGGTACCGTCTTTGTCGGTATCTTCCACGCCGTCGTCAAGGCCGTCTAGGGGGTCGGTCTCGTTGGGGTCCACGGTACCGTCTTTATCGGTGTCTTCCACGCCGTCGTCAAGGCCGTCGTTGTCCGTGTCGGCGTCGGCGGGGTCGGTCTCGCCGGAGTCCACGGTACCGTCTTTGTCGGTGTCTTCCACGCCGTCGTCAATACCGTCGTTGTCCGTGTCTGCGTCGGCTGGGTCGGTCTCGCCGGGATCCACGGTGCCGTCTTTGTCGGTATCTTCCACACCGTCGGTGATGCCGTCGTTGTCAGAATCGGTATCATAGGGGTCTGCACCGCTGGCATTATCGCTATTTGGGGGCGTCAAGGAGCCACTGGTAGGAATACCGCTGCCATTTACCGTAGGGGTTCCTGTACCGGGCCTACCATCATCATCGGGGTCACTGCCCCCGGCTTCCACTACGTCTTTGATCCCATCGTTATCCGAATCGAGGTCAATGATATTAGGCAGGGTATCGCCGTCGCAGTTTGCGTCTGTACCCGAGGAGGAGACGCTTGTTCCGCAGGCGGCTGCGATTTCCACGGTATCCAGGATACCGTCGTTATCATCGTCTTGATCGGTGCTGTCTAGGATACCGTCGCCATCTGTATCTGTATCTGCGGACGTAGTAAACGGCACCGTAACCGAGGGGCAGGAGTTCCCTACCGAATTGACGGCGATGAGCCGCAACTTGTACGTCGTGTTACCGCTCAGGCCGCTGATGGCCAGTGGGGAGCTTGCGCTGGCCGGCGAGCGCGTCGTCCAGGTCGCCCCACTATCCAGGGAATGTTGCATATTGGTTGCGGTCGGCGCATACGCGCTGGTCGGGAGGTTGAAGGCTGCGCTGGCCGTGGTGGAGCCAGGGGTAACGCTTATGCCATCCGGGATCAGGGGTACTGTATTGTAGGCAAGGCTCGCCATGATCGGACCTATTCCAACCGCTACGACAAACATGAAATACCTACTACTGGCGTTGTTCTGCGCGGTCCAGGTCACCCCATCCGGGCTGGTCATTACAAGGTTGGTGGAATCAAGCACTGAGCCGGGAGAGATGGCTACAAATTGTCCGTAGCCGTACGTTATGCTCGTCCAACATCTGTTTGCTGCGGGGGTCCGCAAGGTCCAGGTTATCCCGTCCGGGCTGGTCATTACAAGGTTGCTGGTGCCGTTGCCGCATCCCACTGCCACGAACAGGCCATTGCCGTAGGTCACGCTGTTCCAGGCTATGTCCGCAGCGGAGGCCTGTGCCGTCCAGGTTATCCCGTCCGGGCTGGTCATCACCCGGTCGCCAGTGCCGCTGATGGCCACTGCTACGAACAGGCCGTTGCCGTACGTAATATCGGTCCATCGATTGTCTGCGGCAGAGGTCCGCGCGGTCCAGGTCACGCCATCCGGGCTGGTCATCACCACGTTTGAGTCTCCGGGTGCTGCTGGATTATACCCCACCGCTACGAACTGCCCTTGGCCGTACGCAATCCCGTAGTACTCTTTTAAACCGACATGACCACTATAAGGACTAGTCCACGCTGTTCCCCCCGTAGTGGATACGCCGGGCGTCAGGGTCACCGCTGTCGAAGCAGGGCTGAA
>RGVM01000264.1 GCA_010027295.1 Chitinophagia bacterium | reverse complement strand
ACGACTGGGCGGCCCTCCAGTTCTCGAGCCGAAGGTACGCGTAGCCGAGGCCATACCGGGCGTTCAGCGGCTGTGCCTCTCCCTGTGCGACAGGCGACTTGGAGAGGTATTCGGTGAAGGACGCGACGGCATCCGAGAAGCGCGAGGACCTGTAGGCCACCTCACCCTTCCAGAAACGGGCGGGCGTTGCATAGGCACCAGCGTTGGGGTCGCGGAGGACCTTGTCGAGAAGACGCTCGGCTGCCGGGAGGTCCTGGTCGTTCACCAATTCCATGGCCCTTCCGAAGGCGACTTTGGGGAAAAGCCGCCGGCTCGCCTCGGTAGGCGTCGACATCGACTCGAGTAGGCCTATCGCCTCCCGGAAGTTATTGGTACCGGCGAGCAATCCAAGGAGGAGGTCGCGGGCTTCGCGAGCGTAGTTGGAGGCCGGAAACGCCGAGAGGAATCGACGGAACTCAGCGAGGGCGACATCCTGGTATCCCAGTTCGTACGACAGCTTGGCATAGTTGAACGACGCCACCTCCCGCTGGGCGGGGATACTGCTGTTGGAGGCGCAGTAGGAGAAGGCGTTTCGGGCCTCGGGCAGGCGGCCCAGCTTCAGGTACGCATCGCCCAGCAGGTACATGGCGCTCTGAGAGAGCGAGTCGCTGCCGCTACTGAGCTGGGAGAACCCCTCGGACGCCTCCCGGTACCGCGATAGGACGTAGCGGCAATAGCTGAGTTCGTACAGCTGCTCTCGGGAGACACGCTCGGGACCGCCGGAGGCCGACTCGAGTCGGGGTAGCGCTTTGGCGAAGTCACGTCGTTCGAAATAAGCATGCCCGAGGAAACGGTCCATCTGCAGGGAGAACGCCCCGGCGGTCTTGGAAGCGTTTGCCTCGGCATAGGCGAGCGCTTGATCCTTCTGCCCCTGCCGGTAGAGGATGTCGGCGATGTAGAAAGGAACGGCACTGCGATAGCGAGGATGGTTATCGACGAGGCGGAAGGCCTGAAGAGCCTCTGATAAGCGCTGCTCCCGGTAGCAGATATAGCCGTAGCCATAGTCGGCGTCCGGGCGGTTGGGGTGATCGGACAACTGACGGACCGACTGCAGCAGGGGCTTGGCCCTGTCGTACTTTCCGAGCCGAAACCAGGCATCCCCCTCATGAAATCGCATGTCGGCGATCTCGCGGTTGTCGAGCTGACGGATATCGGACTGCCCGTAGCTCTCTACTGCCCCGCTGAAGTCGGACCGGCGATAGAGGTATTCCCCCAAGTGGAAATGCATCTTGCGCACCAGGGCCTCGTTGCGGGCGGCGTCGATGAGGGCGCGTGCATCGCGCTCGGCGAAGGGCTCGTTTTGCCGGAGGGCCGCAGCGGTCGTGTAGAAATCTATCTCATCCGCCATCGTCTGCCGGGCCGCACGGTCCGACTCCGACAGTCCACGCCGAAGCTCAAGGAACATCGGATAGGCGAGGCTCCATCGACCGGCCTGGAAATGCTCCCGTGCCTGCCAGAACAGACCATGTGGCTCCGTCACAGCACGAGTCGGCTGAGCCTGGGAGAACCATGGAAGCAGGAGAAACATGAGGATGGGGAACGGCTGGCAGGCGTTTCTTGGCATGTGACATCCTTTGGATAGCGCTACGGAAGCGCACTGACGAAATTAGTTCGAGGGCCTCCGCGGAACCCCGCGTATGTGGACATGTGGATAAAAACCGTGCCGCAGGCTCGCATCCACGAGGACCTGTGGACAAACTTTTGTTAAGACCTCGACAGGGCAGTCGCTATTTTTGTAACAACACTTTCCACATGCAGCGCATCCTGAGCACCCGCTACCCCACATGGTCCTTCAACCTCTCCATGTTCCTGCTCCGCATCGGCCTCGGCCTGCTGATGATGCCCCATGGCTATGACAAGCTGGTAAACTTCGGCAGATACCGCGGCGACTTCATGGACTTCGTGGGGATCGGCGGAACCATGAGCCTGGCGCTGGTCGTCTTCGCAGAGTTCTTCTGCAGCCTTTTTGTCATGATTGGATTGTTCACTAGGCTCACCGTCATACCACTGCTCATAGAGATGTCGGTGGTCGTTTTCAAGGCCCACGGCGGTGACGTCTTCGGAAAGGGTGAAATGGGCGCCCTTTTCCTGATCGGGCTGATGCCCATCCTATTTTGCGGACCCGGAAAGGCATCGGTCGATGGCATCATGGGCAAGTGAGATCGAATCATCGGAATTCCCACTCCATTGTACATATGTTCACTGCGGAACATACCCTAAGGGTCAGATATGGTGAGACGGACCAAATGAATGTCGTCTATCACGCGAATTATGCAACATACTTCGAAGTGGGTCGTACCGAGGCCATCCGCACCCTCGGACTAAGCTACCGCGAAATGGAGGAAATGGGCGTCGAAATGCCCGTCACCGAACTCACGATACGCTACCTGCGTGCCGCACGCTACGACGACCTTCTGACGGTGCGCACCCAACTCAGGCAACTCCCCGAAAGATACTCCATAGACTTCCATCAGGACATCCTCAACGAACGCGGTAAGCTAATCGCCTCCGGAAAGGTCACCCTCTTCTTCCTCGACAGGACCACCCGGAAACGGGTCCGCATGCCCGAATCGCTGCACCAGCGGCTGGCCCCCTTCTTCGCCCAAGATACCCGGGACTGAAAAAACATCGCAGCCAGGCATCAACATGCCTCACAACCCGTATCGCTACAATACCTAATCGATACACGCAGCCCCCCCCCTTAAGTTTTGAGAACTACCCCCGGTTTTGAGAACTACGCCGGGTTCTAAGAACTCCCGCGGGTTTTGGAAATCTAGCGACAAAGGCATGTGTGAGTCCCCGCAGCAGATGGACAGAGGCATACGCCGAGGGTTATCGAAACCAGCTGACACGATTCCTTCCGGAAGTCAGATATTGCGTGTCGGGATGATGTGAGGGTTCAGTTGAGCCCACCTTTCCCTCGATAGAGCCTGAGCGGGCCGTCGAGTTGCAGTCGAAGGACCGTCATGTATCTGTCTTGTACCGTCCCCGGCACGTCGATGTACACGAGGCCGGGTACCGGGCTCCAGGATATCTTGCCCACGATCTTATGCGAGAGGGAATCTCCTGCGCCAAGGACGCGGATGGATCGGACCTTGTTCAGCAGTCCCTTGACGACGACCTGTCCGGACACCCTGCCGGGCAGGAACAGATAGAGGTTGCTGCTATCCTTCGACAGGGTGCTCGGACCATAGAAATGTCCTGCGGGGAGGCCGGGCGTGGTGCCGAAAACCGCATCACCGTGTTTCCGGTTCCATGCGCCGAGTTCGCGCAGCAGGTTCACCTGTTCGGGTGGGATGGTGCCGTCGGCCCTGGGGCCGATGTCGAGCAGCAGGTTGCCTCCGTTGGAGACGGCGTCGGCGAAGATGGTGATCACTTCGTAGGGCGTTTTCCAATGCGTGTCCGTCGGCTGCCATCCCCAGTTGTCATTGGTGGTCATGCAGAGCTCCCACCAGCGCTCGGGGGGGCGGGAGACGGGGAAGTTCTGCTCGGGTGTGGCATAGTCGCCGTAGCCCATGAGCCGGCCGTTGATGATGGCCTGCGGGTTCGAGGCGAGGATGCGACTCCGTATGAGCGGGGCCTCCCACTGTGATGCACTGTGCTCCCAGTCGCCGTCGAACCACCAGAGGTCGGGACGGAACCGTTCGGAGACTTCCTGCAGCTGCGCGTGGTTGAACTTTTGGAAGCGTCGCCACCTGGCAGTGTCGTCGGCGATGCGGTAGCGGGAGCTGTCCTTCAGGAACCCCGGATAGTCGGGATGGCTCCAGTCGATCAGCGAGTAGTAGGCGCCGGTGCGTATGCCGCGCTCCCGAAGGGCCTTGAAGAAAGGCGCTACAAGGTCGCGTCGGGCGGGGGTGCTGTCGACCACGTCGTAGTGTCGCTGCTTCGTATCCCAGAGGGCGACACCGTCGTGGTGCTTGGTGGTGAGCACGGCATAGCGTGCGCCGCTCTCCCTCACCAGGTCGGCCCAGGCGTCGGGATCGTAGCGTTCCGCTCCGAAGCCCTTCAACTGCCTCATATAGGCGGGCCAGCTGACTTTCCGGTTGTGGAAGCTCCAGCTCTCGTCGATACCATCCACAGCATAGATTCCCCAGTGGATGAAGATGCCGAGCTTGGCGTCCGAGAACCACTGCATCTTGGAGGCGATGCTGTCGGGTTGAACCGTCTGGGAGCGAGTGCCGGTGCCGAGCGCGAGGGCGATGGCAAGAACCGGCAGTTGTCGGAACGGGAGGGTTGGCATGATGGGTTTCTCGGATTGGGTCAAAGGTCATCTTCGGTTCACCGTGAGCGTTATCCGCCGGGATGAATGGGAGGATTCAATCCATGCGGGCGGCATCGAAGGACAATTCCTTCGTTTCCCCGGCCTTGAGTGTGATAGGCACTTCGCCGCCCGGGTGCCTGAGCAGTGTCTTCACGGGCACTGTTGCATGCAACACCGCCTTCCGAAGCCTTCCCTCCGCCCATGTGTAGTCGAGCGTGAGTCCGCCGCGGGCCCTGAGGCCTCGCACCTGTCCCGTCTGCCAGTCGGGAGGCAGCGCTGGCAGCAGTCGG
>RGVM01000263.1 GCA_010027295.1 Chitinophagia bacterium | reverse complement strand
AGCCGTTCTCCGCCTGCAGGCCCGTGGCGAATCCGCCTGCGGAGGGCTTCACTTCGGCGAGGGAGGGCGGGGAGAAACCCCTGGCCAGGGAGGCATGCAGGGATATGGTCCGAAAGGGCTTCCAAAGGGCGGCGAGACGCGGTGCGGGCTGAACGTCGAAACCCATACCGGAGACAGGGTAGGCAGGCTGGCCCTGCGTCCTCTCCAGCTGGTAGGAAAAGCGGTTGAGGCTGATTCCGGCCTGGAATCGGAGGTTGCCCGGCAGCCGCAACTCCGCCTGTGTGAACAGGAAGCCCTGCAGCGCACGTACGGCATCGCGAACCCTGCGGGCGTCGGCGACGCCGCCCTGGTTGCCGGAGCTGTCGATGCGATAGCCGCCACGCTGCCATTCGAGTCCGGTCAGCCAGGTCAGGCCGGCCTTGCGCCAATCCCGTCGCAGGTCGAGGACGGACCGGAATCCCAGGTTCGACTCGCTCCTCCTCTCGTAATTGGTGAAGAAGGGGTTGGAGAAATCGGTGAGGGAGAGGGTGACGGCGTTCCGCCAGTGCAGCCGTTCCGCCAGTCGGTGGTCGACGGACAGCCCTGTCAGCACCGTTCCGTTGCGGATGCCCGTGCGTTGCGCCTCGGCGGAGGCGATGGTGGGTGTTGCGGGCCTGGCCTGTCGGGGGTTGGCAGTCTGCTGCACGAGTGTCAGTCCTCCTGGTGTGCGGTAGGACAGGTCCGATAACAGCAGGAAGCCCTGGAGGGCATGTCCTTTCACACTTCTTACCGACCAGTCCGCCTGAAAGGCATCGCGTCGCATCCGGCTGTTCCTTCGATATCCATCGGACAGGTATGTGCCCTGCGATATCGACAAATGGCTGCGAGGGCCTTCAGCTCTCCAGTTGAGGGAATGGGTGTATTGTCCGTAGGAGCCGGCGGCGATCTGGAGCGTACCCCTCTCCTGCTCCCTGGCGGTGCCATCGGAACGCTGTTGCGGCGACAGGTGAACGACGCCCGATGTCCCGGACCCGTACATGCTGCCGGCAGGTCCGCGGATGAGTTCCACCGCGCCGAGCATGTTGATATCGAGGAGGTTCAGATAGGTGTTGCCGCCGGCATCGGTCAGGATCATGTCGCCCAGGTAGACCTTTACGTTGCGGATGCCGAAAGGAGAGCGGATGGGGCTTCCGCGCATGGTGAGGCGGTAACTGCCGGGGGATCTCTCTTCCATCCGGACGCCCGGCACCGTGTTCAGCACGGGCACGAGGTTGGTGGCGGAGAACCGGGAAAGGTCGCTGCCCTTCAGGATGGTCACCGATGCGGGTACGGAGAGCCTGGACAGTCCGCTTCCGAAGCCTTTTACGACGATATCCCCCAGTGCCGTGATGGTGTCTGTAGGGGCGGGGGCCTTCTGTGCCATGCCCACCCAGGGCAGGCATGCGAGGAGGGCCGACAGGACCGGCCGGGATGAAAAAAGGCAGCACGAGGCTGCCTTTTGCGTATCGGTTCCGGTTTGGATCATTTCTTCATGTACATGACCTCCTTGACGAGTTTGACCGTCCTGGGTACGTCGGGCAGGTAGCCCGCGACCAGGTTGGGGGCGTAGTGCATGGGGGCGTCGGCCGATGTGATGCGACGGACCGGTGCGTCGAGGTAGTCGAAACCCTCCTTCTGGATGCGATAGGCCAGCTCGGAGGAGACGGAGGCGAAGGGCCACTGCTCTTCGACGATGACGAGACGGTTCGTCTTGCGGACGCTCTCCATGACGGTCATCCAGTCGAGGGGACGAATCGTGCGCAGGTCGATGACTTCGGCGCTCACGCCCTCCTTCTCGAGCTCGGCGGCGGCACCGAGGGCCACTTTCATCATCTTGTTGAAAGAGACGATGGTGACGTCCCTTCCGGGTTTCTTGATATCGGCTTTCCCGATGGGTATGAGGTATTCCTCCTCGGGCACCTCCCCCTTGTCACCGTACATCACCTCGCTCTCCATGAAGACGACAGGGTCGTCGTCGCGGATGGCGCTCTTGAGGAGGCCCTTGGCATCGTAGGGGTTCGAGACGGAGATGACCTTCAGGCCGGGTATGTTCGCGTAAAGGCTTTCGAATGCGGTGGAGTGCTGGGCGCCCAGTTGTCCGGCAGAGCCGTTGGCGCCGCGGAACACGATGGGACAGCCGATCTGTCCGCCGCTCATGGCGAGCATCTTGGAGGCGGTGTTGAGGATCTGGTCGAGCGCCAGTACGGCGAAGTTCCAGGTCATGTACTCGACGACGGGCCTCAGCCCGTTCTGTGCGGCGCCGACGGCGACGGCAGTGAAGCCGAGTTCTGCGATGGGCGTGTCGATGACGCGTTTGGGGCCGAACTCGTCGAGCATGCCCTGGCTGACCTTGTAGGCGCCATTGTATTCAGCAACCTCTTCGCCCATGAGGAACACGCGCTCGTCTCTGCGCATCTCTTCCTGCATGGCCTCTCGGAGGGCTTCCCGGAACTGTATCGTCCTCATCGCCATCGTGGGTATCCGTTTGGTGCGCAAAAATATCCCAAGAGGCCCATTCGAGCAAAAGATGTTTGGCCTTTGCGCCGGCCGATCCGTAGCCTGCGGACCGGTCGTGCGAGGAGACGGTCAGAGGGCCTCGACAACCATGGCGCTGGCGCCACCGCCGCCGTTGCAGATGCCGGCGGCTCCGTAGCGGAGTCCGCGACGGCGGAGGGCATGTACCAGGGTGACGAGGATGCGGGCGCCGCTGCATCCGAGCGGATGCCCGAGGGAGACGGCGCCGCCGTTCACATTCAGTCGCATGGGGTCGATGCCCATCCTGCGCATGTTCTCGATGGCCACGACGGAGAAGGCCTCGTTGATCTCCCACAGGTCGATCTGAGATGCCGTAAGTCCCGCTTTTCGGAGGGCAAGGGGTAGGGCCAGGGAGGGCGATGTGGTGAACCACTCCGGCGCCTGTTCGGCGTCAGCGTGGGAGAGGATGCGTGCGATGGGCGTCAAGCCGAGGGCTCGGGCCCGGTCGCTGCCGGCGAGCACCAGTGCCGCCGCTCCGTCGTTCATGGTGCTGGCGTTGGCCGCCGTGACCGTGCCGTCGCGGTCGAAGGCCGGGGCGAGCGTGGGTATCTTCTCGAACTTGACGTTCCAGGGCTCCTCGTCACGCGAGAACAGGATGGGGTCGCCCTTGCGCTGGGGCACGGGTACGGGCGTCACTTCCGCATCGAAATCGCCCTCCTGCCATGCCTGCTGGCTCCTACGGTAGCTTTCCATGGCGAATTCGTCCTGCTCTGCGCGCGTGATGGCGCATTCCCGGGCGCACCGCTCCGCCGAGAGCCCCATGGCCCGGCCATCATAGGCATCGGTGAGGCCGTCCCGGACGAGGCCGTCCGACAGCTTCATGTCGCCGTACTTGTTCCCCCACCTCGCCAGGGAGGCATAGTGGGGCACGCGGCTCATGCTCTCCATCCCGCCTGCGACCACGATGCGGGCGTCGTCCAGCCGTATCGACTGTGCTGCCAGGACCACGGCCTTCATGCCGCTGGCACAGACCTTGTTGACGGTGGTGCACGGGACGTTGTCCGACAATCCCGCGAAGCGGGCCGCCTGTCGCGCGGGCGCCTGGCCCGCATCAGCCTGCAGCACGCAGCCCATCAGAAACTCTTCGACCGTGTCGGGCGGCAGCCCCGACCTCTCGATGGCGGCTTTGACGGCCGTTGCGCCGAGGGACGTGACAGGGATGTCCCTGAGGGCGCCACCGAAGGAACCCATCGGCGTCCTGACGGCGGATAGCAACCAGACTTCCTGCATGTGTTTGGTGTATGTTACCGGGCACGCCGGTGATGCAAAGGTATGCGGCGGCTTCTTCCCCTGAAAGTGTGTGACATGGCGAGACTGCAATTTCCGCCGTTGTGATTGAAAGACTGCGATAGCCCGGTGAACGTGGAGTTTCCCTAACTTTACCTAAAATTCGTATCATGACACTTTTCGTTGCAGGCCTCCCCTACGATCTGGATGATGCCGAGCTGAATGAGATCTTCGAGAAGTTCGGGGCTGTGAAGTCGGCCAAGGTGGTCATGGACCGGGAGACCGGCAAGAGCAAGGGCTTCGGTTTCGTGGAAATGGTGGAGGACGCCGACGGTCGGGATGCCATCGAGCACCTGAACGACATCTCGCTGGGCAAGAAGCCCCTCGTGGTCAAACAGGCCGAAGACCGCGGCAGCGGTGGCGGTGGCGGTTTCCGCGGCGGTGGTGGTGGTCCCAGGGGTGGCGGCGGCTTCCGGGGTGGAAGCGGTGGCTATGGTGGCAGCGGTTCAGGTTCCGGTCCCAGGGGCGGCGGCGGATATCCCCCGCGTGACAATTTCGGGCCGCGAAAAAGATTCTGACCGGAGGCGGAAGCTTCCAACGGTTTGATAAAAACAAGAGAGGCCACCTGTGGGGCGGCCTCTCTTGTTTTTTATGCCTTGGAGCCGATGGGTACGGCTTCTCTCGGCAGATCGGTTCACCAGCGGTCCAGGTCGTCGAAGACGGGTTTGAACTGGATGGAGGATTCGCCATCCGGCTTCGGGGAAGCCTTTTGGGGCTGGTTTTGAACCGGTTTCGGGGGCTGAGGCTGGC
>RGVM01000262.1 GCA_010027295.1 Chitinophagia bacterium | reverse complement strand
ACCGCCCACTGCCTGCGCCCCGCCAGCGGTAGTGCCGTCAAATGGACTGTCACCCGCCGGGCCAGACGCCAATGCGACACCAGCTGCAGTACGCCCTCGATACGCAGGATGAGCAGGACGCAGAGGATGACGAAAGCCGCCGTAGCGAGGATCACGACTGTCCGAATCCCCTCCGTGAGACCTGCCCCGGCCATGGCCTCACCCAGACGGTCACCCGGCAGCAGGAAGGCTGCCATGCCCGCCAACAGGGTCACGAGCAACTGGATGAGTCCGCCCATCATGCTGAGCGACACGGCCTGGAGGCGATGCCCCTCCGGGATATAAAGAATGCGCGCGCCGTATTCGCCGATGCGGTTCGGCGTGGCCACCGACAGGGCGACGCCCGCCAAGACGGACCGGAAGGCCCTGCCAAGGGGGATGGGGCATACATGCCGGAGCAGCCATCTCCATTTGAAGGCTTCGGCCCCCCAGTTGACCGCCACGAGCGAGAGGATGGGCAGTAACTGCAGCAGGCCCCTGCCTCGGAACCCGGATGCCAGCTCCCCGGCATGCCGGGAGAGGTCGGGCATCGTGGAGAGCCGCTGCCAGAGTGCCCATGCCAGTCCCCCGAACAGGACAGGGCCCAACAGGAGGTTGAGTGTTATTTTGATAGATTTGCGCAGTCTTCCCTGTTTGCTTCCCATCAAAAGTAACCCCCTTGCCCAATACCCGCAGGATCATTCTCGGTGTCGACCCCGGCACGGTGGTGATGGGCTATGCCCTTCTAGAGGTGGGTGGTGCCACGCTGCGTATGGTTGAGATGGAGTCGGTCCGTCTGGACACGCGTTTGGAGATGTTCGACCGGCTCAGCAGCGTGCACGAGGTTGTGCATGGCCTCATCCTTAGGCACCGTCCGCAGCAGTTGGCCATCGAGGCGCCCTTTCACGGGAAGAACGTGCAGAGCATGCTGAAACTGGGCCGCGCCCAGGGCGTAGTGATCGCTGCCGCCCTGGCGGAGAGACTCCCTGTGGCGGAATATTCGCCTAGGAGCATCAAGCAGGCCGTGACGGGCAATGGCAACGCCACCAAGGAACGCGTATGGCTGATGCTGCAGCATACCCTGGGGATCCGGATGGAGATGACGCGCATGGACGCCTCAGACGCACTCGCTGTGGCCGTCTGCCATCATTATGCCGAGACATCCCCCGTGCCCGAGAGCCGTAAGAAGGGCGGGGCCAAGCCTCGTGGGAAGGGTGGATGGGAGACATTTGTCAAAGAGAACCCCGGCCGAATCGCCTGATCGTTCAACGAAACCTGCCACGCCAGGGGAGGAGGCAGAGGCTTGCCAGCGGTAACAAAACCTCGATGGGATGGAAGACACCGAAGAGGACGTCCAGGCCTATGAAAGCGAATGTGGCCGCAACTGTCGCCCAGAGTCCCCATTTCTCCAACGCCCACACTCCTGAAACGCCCGTGAAGATAGCCAGGCAGGCGACGGCGCGCACAGCAGGATGGAAGGTCGAGTGTATCGCCGTGGCGCCTGAGAAGGCGTGCAGGATGGCGACAAGTCCGCCCGTCATGAGGAAGAAGCAGGACAGCGTCACGGGCAGGGGGCGTGTCGGATGGTCCATCCGTCGTCAGATATTTTGCAGAATGCGCTCCCGGCAGGCCCGGAACTCGGCGTCGCTGAGCTTGAGTTTCGGGCGGGTGAAATCGAGGTCCGAGGCCGAGTCGATGGGTACCAGGTGCAGATGTGCATGTGGTACTTCCAGGCCAACGACAGAGATGCCGCACCGGTTGCAGGGGAAGGCCTTCTCTATGGCATGGGCAATGGGCTTGGAGAAGGTGAGTATGCCTGAGAGGAGCTCGTCCGGGAGCTCGAAGAAACGGTCCGTCTCCACCTTTGGGATTACGAGCGTGTGGCCTTCCCGGAGTGGGTGGATGTCGAGGAATGCAAAGAACCGGTCGTCCTCCGCGATCCGGTATGATGGGATCTCTCCCCGGATGATGCGTGTGAAGAGGGTGGGCATGGTGTTCGCTTTACGGTAGGCTATCGACTGGCCGTCAGAGGGAGATCTTGTCCACCCGGAAGCGGATGATTCCGTTGGGTGCCTGTATCTCCGCGGTTTCACCTTCCTTCTTGCCGATGAGTCCCTTACCGATGGGGGAGGTCACGGAGATTTTCCCGGCCTTCAGGTCGGCCTCTTTCTCGGAGACGAGCTGGTAGGTGAGGGTCTTGCCGGTGGCCTCATTGGTGATGGTGACACGGGTGAGTATAGTGACCCGGCTCGTATCGATGGTACTTGTGTCGATCACTCGGGCCGTAGCCAGCTCGGTCTCGAACTTGCGGATGCGTGCCTCCAGCAGACCCTGCGCCTCCTTGGCAGCGTCGTATTCGGCATTCTCCTTCAGGTCGCCCTTCTCACGGGCCTCTGCGATGGCACGCGATGCCGCGGGCCTTTCGACGGTCTTCATCCGCTGCAATTCCGCCTTCATCTGTTCGAGTGTCTCCCGGGTGACATAGATGATGTCGCTCATGGCGTGTGTGATGCTCCCTTTCGGGCGGTTGGTAAAAAAAGAGCAACGCCCCAGTCATACCCAGAGCGTTGCGGAAAAGCGAGTATAAGGTTTTTCCCGCGCGGGAGGCTTCAGGCCTTGGCCTTTGTCCTCGACACATCGACGATTTTGGCGGACTTGGCCTTCTTCTTCAACAGGGCAATGGCCTTTTCCATGACTGCTTCGCTGTCGAACTTGGCGCTCTCGCCGATTACCCTTCCGTTGTGGGAGAGAAGATTAAAGGAGGCCTTGCCGTTCCTGCCCTTCTTCCTGTCGTATTGCTCTTCCGATGCGGCATTGCTTTGCACGGAGTTGATACCAATCTTGCACCCCTGCTTGCTTCCATATCCCTGTCCGCTGAGGATAAGCTCACCGTCGGACTCCACCAGGGTGTACTCGAAAGTACCGTTCTTGTTCCTGTCGATGATGAATCTTGCCATGTGCTGGTTTGAATTGATAAAAGAAATATTCTTTTAATATGTATGTAGGATTCGGATTGAATTTGTCGGTGCTTTTTCAAGGGTCATTGCACCATTCGGATTGATACGATGGCTGAGTTTTGTTGAGGGTATGGGGCGCTTTCCAGGCGTTTTACACGATGCCATCCGGCTGGCGTCAAAAGTAAATCAAATCCACAACCGCCGGGCGGATAGTATAAGATTGCAACCGCAAATATAACGGAAATTGAAAATAAAGATTGCCGCGGGGGCAGAAAAATATAAGAGCCGGCCCCGCATGGCATGTATTCGCCATGCGGGGCCGGCTCTTCGATTAATATTCCGGGGCGATGATAATCTCCACCCGGCGGTTCTTTCTCCGGTTTTCCTCGGTGTCGTTGGGGTACTTTGGCTGTGTCTCGCCGTACCCGATTATATCCATCTTGCTCACGGGCATCCCTATGAGCTGCAGATAGTCGAAGACTACCTGTGCGCGTTTCCGTGACAGTACCAAGTTGAGCAGTTCAGGGCCGCTGTCGTCGGTATGTCCCTCGATGATGATTCTAGATTCGGGGAACTGCTGCCATAGGTTTCTAAGGGCCGCGAGGTCATACTTGTATGACTCTCCGATCTCAAAGGAGTTTTTCTGGAACATCATGCCGGTGGAGAACAGGACCTTGATCCGGGTATCCTGCCGTAAGACCTCCGCGCTGGGGATGCGCGTACGGATCTCATCTGCATGTTTGTCCATAGCCGACATCAGTCGGTCCATCCTGACGGTGGAGTCGCGGATACGATCCCGTTCGAGGGATGCGAGATCCATCAGCATACGTGGCCTTCCCCCGGGGTTGAGGAATCGAATCATCGCGCTGGTGGTGTCTGTGCTCTCCATCTGAATGTACTGTTCCTCCGTGCCGTAATTCGTCCTCAGCAAGGCCGTGTTGGGCGGAATGAAGCCCATTGATTCGGCGAGCATCACGAAGTCGGTGGTATCGTACATTTCCTTGATGGGAAGAACAAACACATAAGGCTGGGCGCGTAGCGCTTGTCTGGAGACGTACTTCTGGCCATTCAAGAAGAGGCTGACCGTGTCGTTGTCGATGATGGCGTTGTCGAAGAGTCTGATCACGAGCGTATCGCCGCTGAGGGTGATCTCACGGAAGAGCTTGTTTTTGCGGGACTGGTAGAGGGCTTCGGAGGATGTGTCGGACACGGGCTTCGGCATGGCTTTCTTCGGGACCTTCACGCGTGCGCTCCGTTCGACTCTCCTGGGATGGAAGGAGAGGCTCGCCCCGAGCTGGAGTTGTATCATGCTCGCGTATCGGGTCGGCTGAGTTGCTTCAATGCACCTGCCAGGTCCAGCGGTTCTTCGACTGTGCGCAACCCCGGCAGGCGTTCGGCCCGGTCGCTCTGGTGACGGCCAATGCGCTGACGCATCTCGTCGTCATACGGCAACGCGGTGGCAATGAGCACGGCACTGCGTTGGGGCGCTGAGGCCAGCCAGCCACTGGCCAGCGTCTCGGCACGGCGCGATTTACCGCTTTTTTGCCCGCCCAGAATCAACTCGCTGCCTTGGGTTGTGGAGTGCATCGAGGTCATGTTGGAGTTTGCGCATCCGCAGGTTGTAGGGAACGCTGCATCCAATCG
>RGVM01000261.1 GCA_010027295.1 Chitinophagia bacterium | reverse complement strand
AGAGGTCTTGAGCACGAGATCGAAGTCCATTCCGCCGCAAAAGGAACCCTGACAAACCAACCCTACCGATATGAGCGTCACAGGCCAGCTTCGTTCCGCAAGCATCCTACTCCACGCACTCATCCTGTTGTCCTCCGCCAAGGGTCAGGACCTGCGGCTCTGGTACCGGAAGCCCGCCGCCGCATGGACGGAGGCGCTGCCCCTTGGCAATGGCCGCATCGGTGCCATGGTCTTCGGCGGTGTGCGGTCCGAACGCATCCAGTTCAACGAGGAGACCCTCTGGAGCGGGATGCCGAGGGAGCATGCCCGGCCCGGCGCCGTCCGATACCTTGACACGATCCGCAGCCTTCTTTTCCAAGGCCGCCAGTCGGAGGCAGACGACCTGGCGGAGGAGGAGTTCATGGGTCTTCGCAGCGGTCATGCGGAACGCATGGCATGGCTCGCCAGGGTCACCCGGGATGATGTCCCCGCCCGGCCCGACTTTGACGACAGCGGCTGGAAGACCTTCCGCGTGCCTTCCACGGCCGGTTGGGAGGCGGAGGGGTTGAAGAATTTCGACGGAGCCGTATGGCACCGCACTTCCTTCGACCTACCGGAAGGATGGCGGGGGCTTGACCTGCAGCTGGACCTCGGCATCGTCCGAGACCTCGACCGCAGCTACTGCAACGGCATCCCCATCGGACGCACCGACGGCGTGGGCAGCCGTACCTACCGCATCCCCGCAGCCGTCCTGAAAACCGGTCGCAATGTGATCGCCATCCTGGTGGTCGACTACGGGAGAAAGGGGGGACTTTGCGGGCACACCCTGCCCGGCGGCTCCGTCGGACTGCGGCCGGCGGCCCCGGGCAATGCCTCTGGCAGACTGTCTCTGGAAGGCCGTTGGAAATACCGCACCGTGGCCGACACCATCCCCGCGCCCGGCTTCTACCAGTCCAGCTACCAGCCCTTCGGAGACCTGCTTTTCTCCTTCCCCCACACAGACAGCGCCGGCTATGAACGCGACCTCGAGATTCGAGACGCCGTCGCCAATGTCCGATACACCGACGGCGGGGTGCGGTACACCCGTGAATACTTCATCAGCCAGCCCCATCAGGCGATGGTGGTGCGGCTTGCCGCCGATAAGGCCGGGGCGCTCTCTTTCAAGGTCGCGCTCGGCAGCCCGCATGCCTTGCGGCAGGTTCGAAGGGTCGACGGCCGAACCCTCGAAATGTCCGTTCGGGTGAAGGACGGGGCCTTGCGCGGTATCTCGCAGCTGCGGGTGCTGTCCTGCGACGGCGGGGTCTCGGTGACCGATGACGGCATCGAAGTCATCGGTGCACGGGAGGTGGTGCTCTGCCTTGCCGCCGGCACCAATTTCCGCAACCGGCAGGATGTGGGCGCCGACCCTATGGCGCCCATACGGAAGGCCTGGCAGTCCCTGTCAGGCAAGGGCTATGCGGACATACGTGCCGCACATGTGGCGGAGTACCTCCGACATTTCAACACGATGTCCATCAACCTCGGCCGGTCTGCCAACGAGGCGCTGCCGACCGACGAGCGTCTCGAGGCCTTCGCCACGGCCGAAGACCCGGCCTTTGTGGCACTCTACCTGCAGTACGGTCGCTACCTCCTCATATCCTCCTCGAGGCCCGGCACGGGGCCGGCCAACCTGCAGGGCATCTGGAACGACCTCACCGACCCGCCCTGGGGCAGCAAGTACACTGTCAACATCAACACCGAGATGAACTACTGGCCGGCGGAGACGCTCAACCTCGCACCTATGCACGAGGGCCTTTTCCGCATGGTAGGCGAGGTGGCGGAGGCAGGGCGGAGGACGGCCCGAGAGTACTATGGCGCCCCGGGATGGGTGTTGCATCACAACACCGACCTATGGCGCGGCACCGCCGCCATCAACGCGGCCAACCACGGCATCTGGGTGACCGGCGGCGCCTGGCTCTGCCAGCACCTGTGGGAACACTATCGGTTCTCGCAGGACCTAGACTTCCTGCGTCGGCGGGCCTATCCCGTCATGCGCGATGCAGCGCTGTTCTTCGACCACTTCCTGGTACCCGACCCGAAGTCAGGGCTGCTGATCAGCACACCCTCCAACTCGCCCGAACAGGGCGGCCTCGTTGCGGGACCTTCCATGGACCACCAGATCATCCGCGAACTTTTCCGCAGCGTGATCGAGGCTTCTCGCATCCTGGGGGTCGACAGGGAACTCTCTGCCCGTCTACAGGAAAAGCTGGCCCGCATTGCACCCGACCACATTGGCCGCCACGGTCAGCTTCAGGAATGGCTGCAGGACAGGGATGACACCAGCAACCATCATCGTCACGTCTCCCACCTGTGGGCCGTATACCCGGGTGGCGAGATCAACTGGGACCGTACGCCCGACCTCATGCGGGCTGCGCGGCAGTCGTTAATGTACCGCGGCGACGCCGCCACCGGATGGAGCCTTGGCTGGAAGATCAACCTATGGGCCCGCTTCCTCGACGGCGAGCACTCCTTCCGGCTGATACGCATGCTTATGAGTCCGTCGAGGGGTGGTGCAGGCAGCTATCCCAATCTCTTCGACGCCCATCCTCCCTTCCAGATCGACGGCAATTTCGGCGGTGCCGCAGGCATCGGCGAACTCCTGGTGCAGAGCCACCTCGGACGCATCGACCTGCTACCGGCCCTCCCCGCCGCCCTCCCCGAGGGCAGCGTGCGCGGCATACGCGCCAGGGACGGCTTCGTGCTGGACATCGACTGGAAGGCGGGACGACTCACCCGCGTCGCCGTCCGCTCGCTGGCATCGAGGCCCCTGCGCATCCGCTATGCCGGTCAGGATGCCGGAACCCTGCAAACTGTGGCCGGAAGAACCTATGTTTTCGATGGTTCCCTGAAACCGGTGCGCTGAACGTGCACATCCTACGACCACAAACACCATGCGACGATGAAGACCCTCGTCTGTGCAGAGCCTGGCAGATTCCTGATGGCGGATACCCGGATACCTGAGCCGGGTCCTGGACAGGTGCTGCTGAAAGTCAGGCAGGTGGGTGTCTGCGGCACCGATCTTCACGCCTTCGAGGGCACACAGCCCTATTTCTCATATCCCCGCATCCTTGGCCACGAACTCGGCTGCAAGGTGGCGGATGCCAACGGCTTCTCCGAGTTCCGCGAGGGCGAGGCTGTGACGGTCATCCCTTATTTCGCGTGCGGCGACTGCATCGCATGCCGGAAGGGGCGTCCCAACTGCTGCGTCTCGCTTGCTGTCTACGGCGTGCATGTCGACGGCGGCATGAGGGAGTACATCGCCGTGCCGGCCTCATCGGTCGTGAGCGGAGGGGGCCTCGGGACGGAGGCGCTTGCATTGGTGGAGCCGCTCGCCATTGGGGCGCATGGTGTGCATCGGGTGGGTATCGTGGCAGGCGAGGATGTGCTGGTGGTGGGGGCTGGCCCGATTGGTCTCGGCCTGATGCGTTTCGCAGCCCTGGCGGGGGCCCGTATCATAGCCTTAGATGTCAATCGCAGGAGGCTGGACGCTTGCCGCGTCCTGGGTGTACATGACCTCATCGACGGCTCTTCGGAGGATGCAGAGGCGCGGATCAGGGAGCTCACCGTTGGCCGGATGCCCGACGTCGTCATCGATGCCACCGGGAACCTGCAGGCGATCCGCACCGCCTTCCGATACCTTTCCCACGCCGGTAGATACCTGCTCGTAGGCCTGCAGAAGGGCGAAGTGTCTTTCAGCCATCCCGAATTCCATAAGCGAGAGGCCACGCTCATGAGCAGCCGAAACGCCACGCGCGACGACTTCGAACGGGTGCTTGCAGCTATCCGGAACGGATCGGTACACCCCAATGACTTTATCACCCATCGCGTCGGGCTGGAGGAGGCGGCAAACCTCTTTCCCGACTGGCTGAACCCCGCCTCCGGTGTCGTGAAGGCGATGGTGCATCTTTGAAGTATGCATCCATTCCGGCGGGCCACGACTCGGCTATCGGATGAATGCCATAATTTGAGCCATCATTCGGATCAACGCGGGCCCGCACCGGGGAGTGAAGAGGACTGCATTGGAAACAAGAGATCGATGAACCAGAAGGCATTGCGGATACATCCGGGCGACAATGTGGCTGTCGCCCTTACAGACCTTCCCAAGGGAGAAAGGGTCGCTTTCGATGGAAGGGAATATGTCATGGCGGAAGCCATCCCCGCCAAGCACAAGTTCTTCCTGCAGGACATCCGGCAGGGAGACGAAGTGACCATGTACGGCGTCCTGGTGGGCAGGGTGCAGTCGGATGTGCCGGTAGGCGGGCTCATGACGACGGTCAATGTCAGTCATGCAGCCCAGCCATATGCCTACCGGGGTGCAGGCTACGAATGGATTCCACCCAATGTTTCCAGATGGCGCGACAGGACCTTCATGGGCTATCACCGGAGCGACGGCCGGGTGGGCACCGCCAACTACTGGCTGTTCATCCCCACCGTATTTTGCGAGAACCGCAACCTCGATGTGATCCGCGAGGCCCTGCACAACGAACTCGGCTATGCGGTGACTGACAAGTACAAGCGCTATGCCCGGCATCTGCTGGAGGCCGTTCGCAGGGGGGAGGACCTCTCCTCCGTCGACCTGTCGCCCGCGTCGGCGACCCATGGCGA
>RGVM01000027.1 GCA_010027295.1 Chitinophagia bacterium | reverse complement strand
GTGCAGGACGAGCGCAAACGCCGCCTGGACCCTGAGAACAGGTATTACAGCCATGCGCCGAGGCTGCGGCTGGGTGCGGAGTTCATACGCGACCAGGTGCTGGCCAGCAGCGGACTGCTGGTGCCCGTCATCGGAGGACCTAGCGTGAAGCCCTACCAGCCGGCGGGCATATGGGAGTCGACCACCTCCGGAAGGGGCGAGCTCGCCCGCTTCGTGCAGGACCACGGCGACAAGCTGTACCGAAGGGGGATGTACACCTTCATCAAACGAACCGCCCCACCCCCATCGATGCTCATCTTCGACGCCAGCAACCGAGACCAGTGCGAGGTGGCTCGCCAACGCACCAGCACCCCCCTGCAGGCGCTCGTGCTCCTGAACGACCCGCAGGTGCTGGAGGCCGCCCGCGTACTGGCGCAACGGCTGCTGCGCGATGGCGCCGACGATGCATCACGCCTCGGCGATGCCTTCCGACGGATCCTGTGCCGTAAGGCTTCCGAGAAGGAGATGGCGGTGCTGACGGAATACCACCGCAGAGAACTCGGCCGCTTCCGCTCCGACAGGCGCAAGGCCGCCGCCTATGTGAACGTCGGCGAGTTCCCCCTCGAGGGGCGCCCCGACGTCGCGGAACTTGCAGCGCTCATGCAGGTCATACACATGCTCTACAACCTCGAGGAGGCCTCGGTAAAATCCTGACACATGGATGAATTGAACAAATTCAGGCTCAACCACACGCGACGTCACTTCCTGACCCGCGCGGGCCTCGGCATCGGCGGACTCGCCCTGGGCTCGCTCCTGGTACCCGGCGCCTTCGGCTCGAAGGACGAGGAGTCCCTCGCCCCGGCCCTGGGAATCCCCCAGTTCGCCCCCAAGGCCAAACGGATCATATACCTGTTCCAGAACGGAGCACCCTCCCAGTTGGAGACCTTCGACTACAAGCCCATGCTGAACGAGATGATCGGGCAGGACCTGCCCGAGTCGGTCCGCAACGGGCAGCGCCTCACCGGCATGACCGCCAACCAGGACAAGTTCCCGCTCGTCGGTTCGGCCTTCGAGTTCAAACAGCACGGGCAGGCCGGCACCTGGGTCTCCTCGATGTTCCCGCACATCGCCTCCATCGTGGACGATATCGCCGTCATCAAGACGGTGCACACCGACGCCATCAACCACGACCCCGCGCTGACCTTCTTCCAGACGGGTGCGCAGCAGGGCAACCGTCCCAGCATGGGCGCGTGGATGAGCTACGGCCTTGGCAGCGAGAACAAGAACCTCCCGTCGTACTGCGTGCTGCTCTCCCGTGGTCGCGGCAACGGACAGGGGGTGTATTCGAAGCTGTGGACCAACGGCTTCCTCGACAGCGTCCACCAGGGCGTCGTGTTCAGCAGCGGCGAGGACCCCGTATTGTACCTGGGCAACCCTGAGGGGCAGGACCGCAGTTCGCGCCGCGAGATGCTCGACCAGCTGGCGAAGATGAACGACATGTCCTTCCAGCACTTCGGGGACCCCGAGATACAGTCGCGCATCCAGCAGTACGAGATGTCGTACCGCATGCAGACGGCCGTGCCTGAGCTGACCGACCTGTCGAAGGAGCCCGACCACATCGTCAGGATGTACGGGCCCGACTGCCTGGTGCCCGGCACCTACGCCGCCAACTGCCTGCTGGCCAGGAAACTCTCGGAGGCCGGCGTCCGCTTCGTGCAGCTCTACCACCAGGGATGGGACCAGCACGGCAACCTCGTCGGCGAGATGCCCCTGCAGGCGCAGGACGTCGACAGGGCGTCGGCGGCGCTCATCAAGGACCTCAAGCAGCGCGGGCTGCTCGACGAGACGCTCGTCATCTGGGGCGGAGAGTTCGGCCGCACCAACTACTGCCAGGGCAAGCTCGCCCGTGAGAACTACGGACGCGACCACCATCCGAAATGCTTCAGCATCTGGATGGCCGGCGGCGGGATCAAGCCCGGCATCACCTACGGCGAGACCGACGAGTTCGGCTACAACATCGTGCGCGACCCCGTCAGCGTACACGACTTCCACGCCACCATCCTCCACCTCATGGGCATCGACCACGAGCGCCTCACCTACCGCCACCTGGGGAGGCGGTACCGTCTCACCGACGTGGAGGGGGCGCTCCTGAAGGGCCTGATGGCATGATATCACGGTAACGATCACACGAAGTCCGCATGTCACATGCGGCGCACCCACCAACGACCCTCCGAAGCATGAACCGTTACCGTTCCATCCTGTCCCACGCCGTGACGGCCCTGCAGGCCATGCTGCTCACGGCCGTGATCTTCCACGAGCACCTCGCGCTGCCCGGCTGGCTATCCCCCGCCGGACGGCTGCATCCCCTGCTGCTCCACTTCCCCATCGTGCTGGCCATCCTGCTCGCAGCGGCGTCCTTCCTGCCGGCCGCGTGGCGCGAGGACGGGCGCATCTCCTCCGTCCTCGACCTTCTATGGCTGCATGCCGCGGGACTCTCCGCACTCACGGCCCTCTCCGGCCTCTTCCTCTCCAGGGAGGGCGGCTATGATGCCGATACGCTCGAAAGGCACATGTGGCTCGGCACCGCCGCTTCCCTGGCCACCTATGCCATCTGGGCGACGCTGCAGTCAGACTTATTCCCGGTGGCCCTGCGCCGCAGTGCCATCGCATGCTGCGCCCTATGCCTCGTATGGGGCGGCCACGAAGGGGGCACCCTGACGCATGGCGAAGGCTTCCTCACCTTTTCGGGAAGCGGGCCCTCCGAGGACACGGCGGCAGCCGTGGCGGTCACGGACAGCACGCCCATCTTCCAGGCAGCCGTGCAGCCCATCCTGCAGTCGAAATGCCAGGGCTGCCACAACGAGCAGAAGGCGAAGGGCGACTTCATCATGACGCGGACCGACCTGCTGCTGAAAGGCGGCAAGGAGGGCGCTCCCTGGGTGGCCGGCAACCCCGACAGCAGCCGCATCATCCGACGCATCCTGCTCGACCCGGAGGATGAGAAGCACATGCCGCCCAAAGGCAAATCGCAGCTCACCCAGCGGGAGCTCGAGTTGCTGCACCGGTGGATCGCGGCAGGCGCAGACTTCGGCAGCCGGCTCTCCGATTTCCCGGAGACCGACAGCTTCCGGATCCTGTCGGCAGGTTTCTACGGGATGCAGGGCAAGGCCTCCGAGGTGGAGAAGAGTTATGGCTTCCCCCCGGCAGAGCCGGGCGTCCTGCAGGCGCTGAACGGCCCATTCCGGGTGGTGACACCCCTGGACGCCGGGTCTCCCGCCCTACAGATATCCTTCTTCGTATCGTCCGCCTACCGGCCAGAGATGCTGGCCGAATGCCGGTCCGTCGCCCAGCAGACGGTGCGCGTGAACCTCTCCTCGATGCCGGCCGGCGACGAGGCCTACGACGTTCTGGCGGGCTTCCCGAACCTGGAGCAGCTCAACCTGAACGGCACGAAGGTCTCCGGAAGGGGCCTGGAAAGGCTATCCGGCCTCAAAACCCTGCGACGGCTCTCCCTCGCCAACACCTCCGTCACGGCAGCGGACCTGGAGCGCCTGGCGCCTTTCGGCTCACTGACGAACATCCATCTCTGGCGCAGTGCCGTCACCGTCGAACAGGCATCGGCCCTGGCGAAAAAATATCCGGGCGTACGATTCGACGTCGGACAGATACCCGACACGAGCGAACGGCTGCGACTCACGCCTCCGAGCCTCCGCAAACCCGACAAGGCCGTGTTCGCGAAGGGAGAAGCGCTGGAGCTCAAGCATCCGATGCCGGGCGTGACCATCCGATATACGACCGACGGCTCCGAACCCGACAGTATGTCGTCCACAGCCTACAAGGGGCCCATACCGGTCATTGGTCCCACGGAAGTACGCGCCATCGCCGTCCTGCCCGGATGGTATGCCAGTACGGCCTCCGCCTTCACCGTCTTCTCGCGCGGCATCCCGGCCACCAGGGCCTCCCTGCTGACGATACCCGACAACCGCTACAAGGTCCAGGGTGCGGCAAGCCTGACGGACGGGCTGAAGGGCGAGAGCCGGAATCCGCTCGTCAACTGGCTGGGCTTCCGTGACACCGTCTTCGCGGCCCTCTTCCGGTTCGAGGGGAAGGACTCCATCCGCAGGGTGGTACTCAGCATGGCAGAGAACAACGGGGGCTATATCATGCCGCCGCAGTCCATCCAGGTCTTGGCAGGCAGGGACAGCCTCTCGCTGGTGCCCGTGGGACGCCTCGTACCGGAACAGCCCCTGACGTACGCTCCCGTCAGGAACCGGATCTTTACCGTCGACGTCAAGCCGGGCCTCTACCGGTACCTGCGCGTCCAGGCAGACCCTGTCGCGAAACTGCCGACCTGGCACAGGGGCAAGGGCGACAGAGGATGGGTGTTCGTCGACGAGGTGTTCTTCGAGTGAGGTTCCCAGGAAAGGAACGGAGGGCTCTCACGACCAAAAACCTAATTTTACGGGAGTGATTGCCCCACAGTCCATACAGGAGGTACTTGACCGCATCGACATCATCGACGTCGTCGGTCAGTTCGTGAAGCTGAAGCGCCGCGGCTCCAACCATATCGGGCTCTGCCCCTTCCACCACGAGAAGACGCCCTCCTTCTCCGTCTCACAGGCCAAGGAGATCTACAAGTGCTTCGGTTGCGGACGCAGTGGCAACACGATCGGGTTCCTGATGGAACACGAGAAGTACTCGTATGTCGAGGCCATCCGCTGGCTCGCGTCGAGGTATGGCGTGGAGCTCGAGGAGACCGACGTCAGTCCTGAGCACCGGCAGCAGCAGCAGCAGGCGGAGAGCCTCTTCATCCTCAACGCCTTCGCCCGCGACCATTTCGCCCGGCAACTCACCGAAGACGGTCCCGGTACAGACATTGGCCTCAGCTACCTGCATGAACGGGGCTTCACCGACGAGACCATCCGTCATTTCCAGCTTGGCTACTGTCCGGACACCCGCGACGGCTTCGCGACGGCCGCCATCCGGGCGCAGTACAGTCCCGAGCTGCTGCAGAAGAGCGGTCTCGTGGTGATGCGGGACGGACAGCCGGTCGACAACTACCGCGGACGCATCATCTTCCCCATCCACAACCAGAGCGGGAAGGTCATCGGGTTCGGAGCACGCATCATCGCCCGCAACGACCGGGCCCCCAAGTACATCAACACCCCTGAGAACGAGGTGTATGTCAAGAGCCGGATCCTGTACGGCTCCTACTTCGCACGGCACGGCATCGACAAGGCCAACGAATGCCTGCTCGTGGAAGGTTACACCGACGTGATCGCGCTTCACCAGGCCGGCATCACGAACGCTGTCGCCTCGGGCGGCACCTCGCTGACGACCGACCAGCTGCGGCTCATCAAGAAGTACACTTCCAACCTCACCATCATCTACGACGGTGACAACGCCGGCATCAAGGCGGCCTTGCGCGGACTCGACCTCGCCCTGGAGGAGGGCCTCAACGTGCGCCTCGTGCTGCTGCCCGACGGTGACGACCCCGACAGCTTCGTGCACAAGAAGGGCCCTGAGGAGCTACGGGCATTCATTGAGTCGAACCGGAAGGATGTGATCCTCTTCCAGCTGGAGGTCGCCCTCAAGGAAGCCGGCCAGGACAGCCAGAAGAAGGCCGCCCTCGTCAGCCAGATCGCAGAGTCTATCTCCCGGCTCAACAAGGCGGAGGACTTCACCCGGCAGCAGGACTATATCCATCGATCCTCCGAACTGCTGGGTATCGACGAACAGGGACTCACCTCGCTGGTCAACAAGATCATCCGTGAGCGCCTCACGAAGGACGAACGGAAGTCACGCGTTCCCGAGCCCCTGCCCGACACAGAACCCTCTGCGGAAAAGGAGCATGAGGATGCCCCCTCGCTCGAACTCGTACGGTCGGACGAGCCCCAGGAGCGGTGGACCCTGCGCGCACTGCTGGAATTCGGGGGGAAGGCCTGGGATGCGGAAAGAACCGTCGCCGAATACGTCTTCCACGAATTCGACGAGAACGACATCCTCCAGATGATCGACAACCCCGGCATCCGCACCGTGATCGAACGCTATCGAAGGGCCTATGAAGCGGGGGAGGAGATGAACGTCAAACGCTTCCTATACCATGAGGACCCCGAGGTGAGCCGAACCACCATTTCATCCATGGAGGCCATGCTGGAGATCAGTCCAAGGTGGAGCGAACATTACGAATTGCCGCTGCCCACACGGGAGGACCTGTACCGTGAGGAGGTGATGTCATGCCTGACCTACCTGAAGCTGCGCAAGATCAAAAGGCTGATCGTCGAGAACCAGCGCGACATGGCGCCCGGTCGCAGTGATGCTGACCTGGAGGCCGTCCTCGAGACCCACCAGTATCTCAAGCGACTCGAGATGGAACTGACCCGTACCCTGGGCACCGTCATCATCCGCTGATACATCGGTACAAGCCTTACCTTCACAGGACAACCCAACCGCACCGCTTCATGGCAAAGGACCCTGAATCTTTCGAGCTGCAGGGAAGAGTGGCCGTCGTCACGGGTGCCAGTAAAGGCATCGGACGCGCCATCGCACGACTGCTGGGCCGCCAAGGCGCCTCCGTCGTCGTCAGCAGCCGCCGTCAGGAGGCAGTGGACCTCACCGTCACAGCCTTACGGGAAGAAGGCATCGAGGCATCGGCCATCGCCGCACACATGGGCGATCCCGTGCAGGTGGAAGGACTCCTGCGGCATACGGTCGAACGCTACGGCGGCATCGACATCGTCGTCAACAACGCCGCCATCAACCCCGTCTTCGGCCCCATCCTGGAGACTGACGACGCCGTCTTCGACAAGATCATGCAAGTGAATGTAAAAGGTCCCATGCAGTTGGCCCGTCTGGCGCACGCCTCCATGAAGGCCCGCGGCGGTGGATCCGTCATCAACATCAGTAGCATTGAAGGCCTCACGCCCGGACATGGGCTCGGTCTGTACAGCATCAGCAAGGCCTCGCTCATCGCGGCGACCAAGGTGATGGCGCGTGAGTGGGGCCCCGACGGCATCCGGGTGAATGCGATCTGTCCGGGACTCGTCGAGACCAAGTTCAGCGAAGCGTTAACGGGCAACGAGAAGATCCTGCGGATGGTCCTGGCGAAACAGTCGCTTCCCATGATCGCGACACCTGAGGACATCTCCGGACTGGCGCTGTTCCTTGCTTCCGGCGCGTCCTCCTTCTGTACGGGGGGAGTCTTCACTGCAGACGGGGGGTATACCATATGAAAGGGATCACGGATGCCTTCGCCACCGAACGACTGCGGGCCGCACATCCCCGCTATCTTTCCTTCCTCACGGAGGAGCTGCTGCCGATCGAGGGGCAGCTGTTGTCCATGCCTTTCCATGAGGCGGCACAGATGCTGGAGGAGAAGCGGGTGAAGGCGCGTGCTCTGGGTCTGTGGGCGCCATACCTGCCTGAGTCGGAAGGATGTCTGGGGTTGGGTATGACCGAGTTCGCGCAGGTCAGCGAGCTGATGGCGATGACACCTTTCGGCCATTACGTCTTCAACTGCCAGGCCCCCGATATCGGCAACATCGAACTCCTGCACCGGCATGCCGATGCACGGCAGCAGGCGCTGTTCCTGGCCCCATTGATGGAGGGCCGCATCCGCAGCTGTTTCGGGATGACGGAGCCTGGACATGCGGGCTCCAACCCCGTGGTCATGTCGACGCGCGCCGAGATCGAAGGTGACGAATGGGTGATTGACGGCACGAAATGGTTCACGACAGGCGCCGACGGGGCGGCCTTCGTCGTCGTGATGGCTGTCACCGACCCCGATGCCGCCAGGCATGAACGGGCCAGCCTGGTCATCGTGCCGACGGACACGCCAGGATACCGGAGGGTACGCAACATCCCCGTGATGGGTGAATCCGGCGAGGGGCATGTCAGCCATTCCGAGATCCGCTTCGAAGGCTGTCGAGTGCCCGCCGGCAACCTGCTGGGGCCTCGAGGCGCCGGATTTCGACTGGCGCAGGAGCGGCTGGGCCCGGGAAGGATACACCACTGCATGCGCTGGGTGGGCATCAGCGAGCGGGCCTTCGACATCATGTGTCGCAGGGCCGTTTCAAGGGATATGGGCGACGGTCAGCGACTCTCCGACAAGCAGTCGCTGCAGCATGCCATCGCCGAGAGCCGTGCGTCCATCGATGCGGCGCGTTACATGGTGCTGCACGCGGCTGACGCCCTCGACCGGAGGGGCGCCGGAGCCGCGCGTCACGAGATCTCCGCCATCAAGTTCTTCGTCGCAGACGTCATGCTGAAGGTGCTCGACAGGGCCATCCAGGCCTGTGGCGCCATGGGATTGACGGACGAGACGCCCCTGTCGTGGTGGTACCGTCACGAACGAGGCGCGCGCATCTACGACGGACCCGACGAGGTGCACAAGTCCTCCCTCGCCCGGTCGATCCTGCGCGGGTATGCCGGAAACCAGTCACCTGACAGCAAGCCATGAGCACCCCGGGCACATACGCGGAGGAGGCCAGGCTGCCGAGGCCGGGAGAGATGCCCGACGCGCAGTCGCTGTCCGCATACCTTACAGGCAAGGTTGAGGGATTCCTGGGGGTACCTGAGGTGAGGCAGTTCACGGGCGGCTATTCAAACCTCACCTACCTGCTCAGCTGGGAAGGTGGCAGCTGCATCCTTCGGCGGGCGCCCCATGGCGCCGATGTGCGGGGTGGTCATGACATGTCGCGCGAGTACCGCGTGCTGTCTGCTCTCAAGCCCCATTTCGCGCAGATTCCCACACCATGGCTGCTTTGCGAGGACGCCACCGTCATCGGCGCCCCCTTCTTCCTGATGGAGCGGGTCGAGGGAGTCATCCTCAGGGGGAGCGGACCTTCCGGCTCCTTACCCGGCCCGGAAAGGATGCAGGCGCTCTCGGAGCAGGCCATCCGACTGCTGGCGCAACTGCATGACATCCCGACTGCGGGGACCGAACTCGATGTCCTCGGACGTCCAGAAGGATATGTGCGGCGGCAGACGGAGGGTTGGATAGAAAGATATCGCCGGTCGATGACCGACGAGGTGGACGGCGTGGAGGAGACCATCGCATGGATGCTCGGGCATATGCCCGCCGAGGGCGGCCGCTCAGTCATCCACAACGACTTCAAATACGACAACCTGGTTCTTGACCCCGTCGATACCGCTCGAATTCGCGCCGTATTGGATTGGGAAATGGCCACACTCGGGGATCCGCTGCTCGACCTGGGCACCACCCTGGCATACTGGTCGGAGCCGGGCGACCCAGCCGCACTCAAACCTTTCAACCTCACCTGGCTACCGGGCAACCTCACCCGAAGGGACGTCGTGAGCCTCTATGCCCGGGCCCGGGGCATCCCCGAGCCGGAGATGCTCTTCCCTTACGTCTTCGGATGCTTCAAAGTGGGTGTCATCGTGCAGCAGATATACGCCCGCTACCGCAGGGGCCTGACAGCCGACGAACGCTTTGCAAGTCTGAAAGAGGTGATGGAGGCGGCCATGGGACAGGCGTCGCGCGCCTTGCGGGAAGGACGCATCGGGACTTGACCTAACACTTGGATGGAAAAAATCGGACATGGGAAAGACATTGGATGATATCCGCAGGTTCCTGGTGCTCGGCAGCGGCACGCTCGGGCTGCGCGTGGGGCTCCAGGCTGCCCTGAGTGGCTTTGACACTGTGATATACGACAACCGGGAAGAGGCGTTCGGCGGCGCCAGGAAGGTCCAGGCCTCCATACTCCGTCACCTGATCCGGAGTGGCAGGATCGGACAGGAGGAATCTGATGCCGCCCAGGCCCGCATCCGTTTCACGACCGACCCGCGGGATGCGGCGGAAGACGTCGACTTTGTCAACGAATCCGTGTACGAAGACCTAGAGGTCAAACGGGAAGTATGGGGCCTCTTCGGAGGCCTATGTCCGCCTAAGGCCCTCTTCACCACGAATACGTCCTATCTCCTCCCCTCCCAGTTTGCAGAGGCGACGGGCCGTCCAGGACGCTTTTGCGCCTTCCACTTCCACGACGTCTTCCATGCCAATGTGGTGGACGTGATGCCACACGCAGGTACGGAGCCATGGGTCTGCGACCTGCTGATGGCCATGGGTCGGCGACTCTGGCAGACGCCCGTGCTGGTGGAGCGTGAATCGCCCGGCTACATCTTCAACGCGATGCTCATGGCGCTCATCGGCGCCGCAGGCGCGCTGGTGACAGGCGGTGTCGCCAGTGTGGAGGATGTCGACCGCAGCTGGATGGGCAACTTCAAGATGGACAGGGGCCCCTTCGGCATCCTCGACACCATCGGCCTCGACACGGCATGGCATGTCACCCACAACCAGAAGGACCCCAGGAGCCAGCGCTTCGCAGCCTATCTGAAGCCCTTCGTCGACTCCGGACGGCTCGGCGTCAAAACTGGCGAAGGCTTCTACAAGTACCCTGACCCCGCCTTCTCCAGGGAGGGCTTCATCGAACGAAAGGACTGAACCCAGGAATATGAAGAGAGAATACCTGAGCATGGAGCTGCTGCGCTACCTGCTCTACGATGTGCACGGCATCGATCGGCTGACCGACTACCCCAGGTTCTCGCATGTGGGCGGCAGGGAGGAGATCGACCTGCTGCTGCAATCGGCGCGCGATATCGCCGACCGCGAGATGTTCCCCTTCTTCAAGGAGATGGATATGCACCCCGTCGAACACCGCGACGGACATGTGCGTACACATCCCCAGCTGAAGCGCATCTTCCGTGCCGTGGCCGACGCCGGCTGGTTCACGGCCACCACCGAGCTCGAACGCGGCGGCACACAACTGCCCTATTCCGTGTTCTCCTCGGCACAGCTCATCTTCGAGGCCGCCAACAACAGCGCGCAGGGCTATCTGGGCGTCTCCACCGGGGCCCTCGATCTCATCGCATCCTTCGGCAACGAGGTGCTGCGCGCGACCTACATGCCTCCCATGATGGAAGGGCGCTGGCAGGGCACCATGGCACTCACGGAGCCGCAGGCCGGCAGTTCGCTGTCCGACATACGGACCTCCGCGACACCCATGCCCGACGGCTCCTACCATATTACCGGTCAGAAGATCTTCATTTCCGCGGGAGAGCACGAGGCCTGTGAGAACTTCATACACCTCACCCTGGCCCGCATCGAAGGGGCACCCGCCGGAACGAAGGGCATTTCTCTCTTCGTCGTGCCCAAGTTCCTTCCCGGTGGAGAGAGGTCGCTAGCATATAACCACGTGCAGTGCGTCGCCGACTTCCAGAAGATGGGGCAGCGCGGATACGCCACCACGCACCTCATCTTCGGAGAGCAGGGAGCCACGAAGGCCTTCCTGGTGGGAGAGCCCCACAAGGGACTGTCCTATATGTTCCAGATGATGAATGCGGCACGCATCGTCGTGGGACAGACGGCGGCGGCCGTTGCCTCGGCGGCCTACCACTACGCGCTCCAGTATGCCACGGAGCGTCCGCAGGGACGGCCCATCGGAGGGAAGGACCCGCTCCAGGAGCCCGTCCCCATCATCCGACATGCTGACGTACGCAGGATGCTGCTGCAACAGAAATGCTTCGTAGAGGGTGCCCTCAGCCTTGTGGCGGAATGCCTGAAGTGGTTCGACCTGGAAAAGGTCCTGGAAGGTGATGAAAAACGGAAAGCCTGGCTGCTGCTCGAGCTGCTCACCCCTATCGTCAAGACCTGGCCCTCGGAGGAAGGGCTCCGCTCCGTCAGCAATGCACTGCAGGTATTCGGTGGCTATGGCTTTACGATGGACTTCGACGCGCAGCAGTACTATCGCGATATCCGCATCATGTCCATCTACGAGGGAACGACGGGCATCCAGTCTATCGACCTGTTAGGGCGCAAGCTCACCATGGACGGCGGACGGGCTGCACAACTCCTCGGCGCCGAGATCTCAGCGGAGATCTCCCGTGCATCGGCGGACACCCTGCTAGCTCCCTATGCAGCAGCGACGGCCAGGGCCGTACAGACATGGCAGAAGGCCCTTCTACATCTGCAGGCACTGGCCGGTGGCGGCGACACCGAACGATACCTGGCCGATGCGAACCTTTTCATGGAGCTCAGCGGACTGGTGGCCATCGCCTGGCAATGGCTCAAGATGGGCAATCGTTCGCAGGCGGCGTTGCGGGCAGGCGACCTGTCCGATTCGAGTGCGGCCTTCCACCGGGGCCGACTCGCCAGTCTACGCTTCTACTTCAAGTATGAATTGCCCAGGACTTCAGCCCTGTCGGAAAGCCTGATGCATGGAGATGCTCCGACCCTCCACACCGAGGTGGATGCATTCAGGTGACGTCGATCGCCAGCATGCCTTGGCGGGTGGAGTTCGTTCGTCAACACGGGAAAAGACCCGTCAGTCGCAATCCTCGCGGAAGACGCCCGGGATTTCCATCACAAGGTCGGCGCCATAGCAGCCGGCAGGCGTCTGGTAGCCGGTCTTGAGGACCTTGTCGAGCACTTTTCGGGTAATGATCAGGCTCGAATGGGCGGTGAGGGTATAGCCCTCCGGTCCGTGGAGCCTGGCTCTGGCCTTTTTCCCGGACGCATCGCATACTTCCCCCCAAACCAGGGATTTCGCCCGTGCGCGCTGTTCATCGGTG
Organism: Chitinophagia bacterium; assembly: GCA_010027295.1. Taxonomy (GTDB): domain Bacteria; phylum Bacteroidota; class Bacteroidia; order Chitinophagales; family Chitinophagaceae; genus Pollutibacter. The sequence continues at coordinate 184 of RGVM01000027.1, read as the reverse complement.
GGGCCAGCCGGACCTTTTCGGATCTTACGGATGGCCCTTTCACGCATGAACGAGGTGCGCAGGATCCAGTTGAACAAGCGCTGGTATTTCAGCATGCGGAAAGTGGCCGGCGGGGCTGCCGTGTACGTTTCGATATTGGGAATGCCAGTGGTGGAGAAGGCAGTCGAGACATCGCCCCAGGGTA
>RGVM01000260.1 GCA_010027295.1 Chitinophagia bacterium | reverse complement strand
CAGGCGCTCATCGTTCACCTCCACATCCATACCCTCACTGAGTTCCGGAACGAATTCCATCCTCTCAGCCAGGATTTCGGCGCAAATATAATTTTTATATTGAGTGAAGGAACGCAGAAGTCCATTCGGTCCACTCAATTTGACAAGAATCCTGTCCGTCAGCTCAAAACCGCCGTCTTTCCGTAGGCGCTGGATACGGTTCACTAATTCCCGTGCATTCCCCTCATCTTCAAGTTCTTGCGTCACTGTGACGTCCAGGGCCACGGTCAATCCGCCACGGGAAGCCACCATCCATCCGGGAAGGTCTTCGCTGAGGACTTCCACGTCCTGCAGTGAAATCGCAATACGTTCGCCGTCGGCGTCGAGGCTCAGAGACCCTTCGCGCTCCAGGGATCGGATGTTTTCCTGGGGGAGCGCCGACAGCAGGCTGGCCACTGTCTTCATCCTTGCGCCCAACTTCTTGCCCAAAACGACAAAGTTGGGCCGTACCCGCTTGCGGATGAAATCATTGTCGGCATCCAGAAACTCGATCTCGCGAACATTCACTTCCGCCTTTACTAACGCCTCGACCTGACCGAGGCGGCGGCGCATCGTTTCGTCGAAGACCGGGAAGAGTGCCTTCTGCAGGGGCTGTCGTACCCGGATATTGACCTTCTTCCGGATCGAGAGGATCAAGGATGAGGCTTCCTGAGCCAATTGCATACGCGCCTCCAGGTCGGAATCAATCAGGGATGGATCGGGTTTGGGGAAGGAGCTATGGTGTACAGATGTCACTGCATGCCTACCTGTCACGCCATTGAGGTTGCGGAAGACCGCATCCGGGAAGAACGGCGAGATGGGGGCCATGAGCCGTGTCAGGGTCTCAAGGCACTCGTAAAGCGTCTGGTAGGCACTGAGCTTATCGGCGCCGTACTCTCCCTTCCAAAATCTCCTACGGCAGAGCCGGACGTACCAGTTGCTGAGCTGTGTGTCGGTAAACTCCTCGATCGCCCGTCCGGCAAGGGTGGGCTCGTAGTCGTCCATATGGCGGTTCACGACGGCAGTCAGGGAGTGAAGGGCGGAAAGGATCCATCGGTCAATTTCGGGCCGCTCTTCCAGGGGGATGGGGGACTCGGCGAAATGGAAGCCGTCTAGGTTTGCGTACAGGGCGTAGAACTGGTAGGTATTGAAAAGGGTCCCGAAGAACTTGCGCTGTACTTCACGGATGCCTTCCACGTCGAACTTTAGATTATCCCAGGGGGAGGAATTGGTTACGAGATACCAGCGCGTGGCATCTGCGCCGAAACGTTCGATTGTCTCGAAGGGATCGACCACGTTGCCCAGGCGTTTGCTCATCTTGTTGCCGTTCCTGTCGAGGACGAGGCCGTTGGAGACAACCGTCCGATAGGCGACACTGTCGAAAAGCAGCACGCCGAGCGCATGCAGGGTATAGAACCATCCGCGGGTCTGGTCTACGCCCTCGGCGATAAAGTCGGCCGGGAATGCCTTGGCCTCGCCAGTCTCGGGACTGACCATATCACGGTTCTCGAAGGGGTAGTGCCACTGGGCGTAGGGCATGGCGCCGCTGTCGAACCAGACATCGACGAGGTCAGGCACGCGGCGCATGGGTCGGCCTTCAGTGCTGACCAGCACGATCTCGTCCACAAAGGGCTTGTGGAGGTCCTGTATCCCGTTATGCAAGAAATCACGGTTAACATCACCGCCCAGCACTTCGGCCGCGCGGCGCATAGCCTCCTCCAGTTCTTTGACAGAACCAATGCAGACCTCCTCGGCGCCGTCCTCCGTCCGCCATATAGGGAGGGGTGTACCCCAGAACCGGCTACGACTGAGGTTCCAGTCGACCATATTCTCGAGCCAGTTGCCAAAACGACCCTCGCCGGTCGACTTGGGCTTCCATTGGATAGTCCGGTTCAGTTCCACCATCCTGTCCTTGAGGGCGGTGGTGCGGATGAACCAGGCATCGAGGGGATAGTATAGGATCGGCTTGTCAGTACGCCAGCAGTGGGGATAGCTGTGTTCGTATTTCTCGACGCGGAACGCCAAACCCTCCTTCTTGAGCTTTATGCAGATGTCGACGTTGACATCCTGGAAGCCTGGCTCATTCTTGTAATCCTTGACATACCGGCCGCTGAACTCGCCGGTGCCGGGGACGAAGCGTCCCTCCCTGTCGACAAGCGTGAGGATGCCCAGCGAATGCGCCTTGCCGACGCGGTAGTCGTCGGCCCCAAAGGCGGGGGCGGTATGTACGATGCCGGTGCCGTCCTCCGTGGTGACGAAGTCGCCCGGGATGACACGGAAGGGGTCGGCACCCGGCGTGACCTCGGCCACCAGAGCGGGGCGGTTCGACTCGAAGGGGAGCAGTTGTTCGTATCGGATGCCTTCGAGCCTCTCTCCGGGGAAGCTGTCCAGCAGTCTCCAGGGCAGGACCTTCGCGCCGGGTTGGTATCCGGGTCCCTCCTCCCCGAAATAGCGCGACAGGAGGGCTGTGGCGAGAACGACAGCGCAGGGTTTGTGTGTGTACGGATGGAAGGTCTGCACCAGGCTGTACTGGATGCGGGGACCCACGGTCAGACCCAGGTTGGAGGGCAAGGTCCAAGGCGTTGTGGTCCAGGCCAGGAGGTAGACAGGATCATGCCCCGCGGTTTCGAACAGGAAGGTGGAAGCGGCATCATTCCGTGCCCGGAACATGGCCACACAGGAACTGTCCTTGACCGTCTTGTAGGTCCCTGGCTGGTTGAGCTCATGGGAGCTGAGTCCGGTGCCTGCGGCCGGGGAATAGGGCTGTATGCTCACGCTCCTGTATAGCAGCCCTTTGTCATAGAGCCTCTTCAGGCACCACCAGAGGCTCTCTATGTAATCATTCTCGAAGGTGACGTAGGGGTCCTGAAGGTCCACCCAGTAGCCCATTCTCCGGGTGATCTCGTCCCACTTGTCCTTGTAACGGAGTACAGCCTCCCGGCATTTGAGGTTGTACTCCTCCACCGATATACGGCTGCCGATATCCTCTTTGGTGATGCCAAGCTCCTTCTCGACACCCAACTCCACGGGGAGTCCGTGGGTGTCCCAGCCGCCCTTCCGCCTGACCAGGAATCCCTGCATCGTCTTGTATCGGCAAACAAGGTCCTTGAGTGTCCGGGAGATGACATGGTGAATGCCGGGCATGCCGTTGGCACTGGGAGGTCCTTCATAGAAGACAAAGGGCTTCGCGCCCTCGCGGAGGCGGATACTCTCCTCGAACGACTGCCCGGAGTCCCAGGCGGCCAAGACATCCTGCTCCATCGAGGGCAGGTCCAAACCATCGTATTCGCGGTATTTGGGGTGCATGCGGTTTTGGAAGTGTGCGAAATTACGCAAAAAGGCCGACCGGGGAGAGGGCCGGGCAGGAAGCAAAGGCTATGGATGACAGATGCAGGCCTAAACGGGGGAGGGTCGGCATGACAGCCGACCCTCTCTGAAAACCTATCCTTGCAGGACGATGTATCCTTAGTGCTTGCCGTTGACGCGAAGCTTGGGCATGGCGGTGGCGTCGGCCATGGGCAGTTCGGTGTCGGAGATCTCCTCCTCCGCCCCTATCACCTTCAGCATGGACTTGTCGATGGTGTGATGGGGACGGTACTCCGGTACGATGCCGCGGATATTGGCGATGACACCCCTATCGTCGTGATGCATGGCGCTCGTGACAAGCCTGGCCAGCAGGATGGGGAAATTTTCCTCGATCTCGCATCGCTGAGCCTTCATGATCTTAGGGTGGTGCGTGGGGAGAAGGTTCTCTGACGACTTGAAGAGCTCCTCGTACATCTTCTCACCGGGCCGCAGGCCCGTGAAACGGATGGAGATTTCCTTGTCCGGCGTCAGTCCGGCGAGCTGTATCATCTTGCGGGCCAGGTCCAGAATCTTGACGGGCTGTCCCATGTCGAAGACGAAGATTTCGCCCCCCTTACCCATGACAGCGGCCTCGAGGACGAGGCTGCTGGCCTCGGGAATAGTCATGAAATACCGGGTGATCTCGGGATGGGTGACGGTGAGCGGTCCGCCCTGGGCGATCTGCTGCTTGAAGAGGGGCACCACCGAGCCATTGGAGCCGAGCACATTACCGAACCTAGTGGTGATGAAATGCGTGTCACAGCGGGAGGCGAGCTCCTGTACGTAAACCTCGCCGATGCGCTTACAGGCTCCCATCAGGTTGGTGGGGTTGACGGCCTTGTCGGTCGATATCATAACGAACTTGCTGACGCCATACTCGCAGGCGGCGTCTGCCAGATTCTTCGTACCCATTACGTTGGTGAGGGCGACTTCGGAGGCGAAATCCTCCAGCACCGGCACATGCTTGTAGGCGGCCGCATGAAATACAAAGTGGGGCCTATGCCTGCTGAAGATCTGGTCAATGCGGGCGCGGTCGCGGATGCTAGCGAGCTCGAGTGTCACCTCGAAGTCGAGTTCTAGCTTCGACAATTCAATCCGCATGTCATGCAGTCCCGTCTCAGACTGATCCAGGAGGATGATGCGGCCGAGGCGGTATCGGCAGAGCTGACGGCAGATGTCGCTGCCGATGCTGCCGGCCGCTCCCGTGACCAGGACGACCTTGCCCTCCAGCTCACGGCGAGACTCTTCGTTGAGCAACTCTATCTTATCCCGGCCGAGCAGCGATT
>RGVM01000259.1 GCA_010027295.1 Chitinophagia bacterium | reverse complement strand
GCGGGCGGTATGAAGGCGGCCACAGCCCAACCCTTCTCGCAGAGTCGCATCTCACCTGTCCGGACGTCGATGCCGAGACCTCTTCGCCCGGGCAACTCGTAGAGGCATCCGCCTTCGGGCAGGGGCATCCAGTCTTCGGGTGCCACGGGACCGGCGTCCCACCCGCTGCGGCCGACCGCATACAGGCTCTCATCCTCGAAGATGTTGCCATTGCCGTCAGAGTAAAGGAGGAACGGGGAGATGGCGTCACCGGACATGCCGCAAAGATAGGTGCTTGCTGGCTGCAGGACCGCAACGTATTCAGGGATGTGCCATCCGAAAGGCGAAGGCCGCGTGCGCCTTGACGCTGTCGGTGACCACGAGGCCCCGTTGGGAAAGTCCCGTCAGCAGCCTCCGCACGTCGGCTTCCCGCAGATGGGTCAGGAGGATCCAGGTGTCCGACCGGAGGGCCTCCACCTGCGCCTCGTAGGGCTCGCCTGCGGCGGGTGCAGGCTCAATCCCCTCCGTCACTTCGTTCCCTGCGAAGCCGTAGGCCCCTGTTGCCCGGTAGAACCGGAAGGCGTACCGGGCATCGGGATTCAGCCAGAGACGCTCGCCCGGCCGGATGCGTCGTTCCACTTCTTGCGCCACGGGCCTGAGTTCCTCGCTTCGAATCGGTAAATGGCCGCGTCTAAAGACCTCCGCTTGCCACAAACAGGCTGTGAGTGCCATCCATGCCCCAAGGGAACCTCCTAGCCCGCAACGCAGCAGGATCCTGTCGAGGCCATAGGAGGCAGCCAGGATGGTGAGCGGGAGCAGGTAGAGGGTCATCCGGATGTCGAAGGGGTATATACGGAGGTAGGAGAGGAGCAGATGCAGGACCAGCGGGAGCGGGAGCAGCAGCAGCCAGCGGTTCCTTCTTTCAGTCCCGACGAGCCAGACGGCCAGCGGCACCAGCAGCAGGGACAGGTTGGCCCATCGGACGGGTATGTGGAAGATGTTCTTCGCGTTCCGCATCAGCAGGAGCTTCCGGGAGAGGTAGCGGAGCGATGCCTCCCCGAAGGGATCTGCCGGACCGAAGCCGCCTGCCCGCTCCCAATACTGCAACATATATGCCTGGGAGGGGTGGCCTTTCGCATACAGGAGATAGTATCCCGTCAGCGCTCCCAGCCAGCAGAGGCCGCAGGCAAGGGCCGACCGGAGTACGCGCACGTTGCCGTCCAGTTGCCATTGCAGCAGCATCATGCAGCCGGCCATCGCCATCACCATGGCCGCCGTATTCGACAATAGGATGCCCATGAGCCCTGCGAGTAGCAATGGCCAGGTACTTGTCCCGCCCTCCTTATGAAAGCTCAGCGTAAGCCGTGTCACCCACAGGCATACCAGCACTTCCGTCATGTACTGCTTGAGTTCCCCGGAGTAGCGCAGCAGCATCAGGTTGAAGCAGAGGAGGGACATGGCGATGATCCGGGCGGCCGGCGTCTCCAGGCTCCTGCGCAGGATACCGGAAAACAGGATGACAGACAGCAGGAAGGCCAGCAGCGAGGGGAGGCGCATGGAGAGGGTCGAAGGGCCGAAAACCTCCGCACAGAGTTTCGCGATCTGAAGGTACAGGAGAGGGGCTGCCTGACCGTCGTTCAACGGCCGCAGAAGTCCGGCATGACCCCGCTCCAGCAGGTTCAGGCCCAGGGCGGCCTCGTCGAGCCACAGGCCCCTGTCAGAGAACCAGGTTGCAGACGCGAAGGCGATGCCGACGAGGGCCGGCAGGACCTCGGCCCACCGGAGGCGCGTGGAAATCGTCATTTTTCGAACTCGACGATATGCATCGAGATGTACTCGCTGGGGCGGGCGGGGATGTTCTTGATGAAGAGCCGCGCGCGCTTGCCTAGCTTGAGGCAGGTACGACGCTCCCGTACATCCTCCTCCGTATCCATGGGCTGGAGCGATGGGTACCAGAGGTTGTAGCCCGGTCGTTCGAAGAGCAGTCGGGGCTTCGTCCATTCCTGGGAGCGCATGGCCTCGCCGAGGTCACGGTTGGGGTTGAAGGATATGTACACCTGGTGGCCCTTCCAGGAGGGGCCGATGACTTTCCCCATCAGCATCACCCAGCATTCGAGGTAGGTGTTCCAGCTGACGGAGGGCCCCCAATGAAAGGCGCCCGCCGAGTCGGATGCCGGTCCGCCGCCTTCCACCCGCGGGATCTGTAGCGAGGCCACAGGCCTGCCGATGCCGTCCCAGGGGATGTTGAACCCCTTGCCATCCCAGCGCCGGGCCTTTCCCCTGGGATCGTCGAGGTCGCGTAGGGGAATGCGTGCGACGCTGATGCACTGGCCGCTCCATTCCGTTTCGCGGCTGTAATTCGCAGCCGCATAGCGACCGGGATAGCCGTACTCTCCGTAGAACACGTAGAGGTGTTCGCCGCTGGCCACGGCGGATGGGTCGCCCACCCCGCCGGGGAAGGTGTTGGAATTGTTGTGGGGCTTGAGGATCATGCGCGGCTGCAGGTCCTCGAGGAGGATGCCCCTGTCGGTCCAGCTATGCCCGCCGTCCAGCGAGCGCATGATGCCGATGCGGCAGACGGCCGCCTTGGAGCCGGGCCCCTTAAGCCCCTGGGGCCAGTCCTGCTCAATATATCCCTCACCTGTCAGGCTGTCGTAGGGCAGCGTCTCGGGATAGTTCTCGTTGTGGTAGAGTGCATAGAGGGTGCGGCCGGTGCTGTCGCGCGCGTCCTGGTACACGGTCTCGAACCATACGGCCCCGTGGAGCCCCGGCGTGCCGGGCCTGGCATTGACCGGCAGGGTGGGCCTTATGAACTTCTCGAAGGGCGTGAGGAAGGCCTCGTCCGCATTCCGGCCGTCGGCGAACTTGAGGTCTTCGGCATGTCCCCAGAGCGGATCCTCGCCGTTCTTGCCGGGGAAAATTCGGAAGGTGTCCCCGATCCAGGCCTCCGCCATGTTGCAGTCGACGAATGACCGGAAGTGGAAGGTGTCGGCCGGAATGAGCCGGAATCGCGGCTGGAAGGACTCTCCAGTCTTGTCGTCCCCGGCGTCCAGGAAACAGGATGCCAGGAGCAGGGACGGCAGGGCGGGTGTAAGCAGGTGTCGAAGCATGGCGCACGTTTGAGGTTCTCTCGATAGACCCGGGTCAGCGCGCCTCGATGATGCCGCCGAAGAAAACGGCGTTCATGAGCAGGCGGTTGGTGCCGAACCAGAATGCCCTGAAGTTGGGGTTCTCCGTCATCGATACGACGCGTCCGCGGCCGATGGCGTCTATGTTCACGGAGGCGGACCCGGGTGCGGCCTTGGTGAAGCGACTGTGGAGGTAGCCCGCCTGCAGCGGCTTCTCGGTGAAGCGCACGGGCGTGTTGTAGGCCGAACGGTTCTTCTCCATGAACAGGTTGTTGCTCTTGAAGAGGCTCATCAACGGTCGCGTGTAACCGAAGCAGATGGGGTGGGTGGGGTCGATGCGCGCCTCGAAGATGCTGCCGGGCATATCGACGGCGCGGCGGTCCTCCACACGGTTCTCGTAGGGGCGAGTGGCGCTGCTGTCCTCGCGCAGCCCGTCCTTCCGAAAGGCGACCTTGGTGAGTCCGGCATTGGAGAGGTACTGCACAGCGTCCTCCGTCGCCACGAGGGTGCCGCCCAGCGATACCCAGTTCCTCAGCTTCTCCTGTCCCTCCTTCCCGAGTCCGCCATAGGTGCCGCTGGGCATGATGATGACGGAATACCTCGACGGGTCGATGCGGTTGAAGGACTCTACCTCCAACAGGCTCGCAGGGATGCCGTAGCGTTGGTCGAAGAGGTGCCATATCTCACCCACGTCGGTCGCGGAGGTGCCGGCACCTGCGAAGACCATCACGACGGGTTTCCGGATGCTCTGCAGGCTGCTGCTGCCCAGGTCGACGCCCGCTGTAGAGAGGCCGGTGGAGACCGGTGTGATGCCGACCTGTGCGAGCTCCTGTGCCTGTCGCACGATGGCAAACACCTCATCCGGCGGCACGGGCTGGTTGAAGACGGGGATGATGATGTCGCCATAGCCGAACTTCGAGGCACCGCTCTCAAATGTCGTGGTGGCCACCTTCGTCAGCAGTCCCTTCGACTGCAGATGGTAGAGTGCTACAGGTGCGTTGTAGGCCCTCCAGTCGATGACGTAGGCGTACGGACTTTTTTCCACCGGGGTGAATCCGCTCACCGCTTTCATCACGCGGGGACCTGCCAGTTGCTCAGCATTCCAGGTGGACAGTTCGGCGAAGGGCACGCCCATCGCCAGGGGGATCGTCCAGGCCGAGATGTCATAGAAGAGGCTGTCCTCGAACTTCGTGTTGCGCTCGAAGATCGACTTGATGAGTTTCGACTGTGTCTGCGCGAAGGGCACTACGTAGGAGCGGTTGGCTGTGAAGGTGCTGCCGCCGGCATTGAGATCCGACTTGAGGCTGTAGATCTCTATCTGATGTCGCAGCAGCATCTGCACCATGGCGGCCGTGCGCTGCGGGTCCTGAGCGTCTCCGAAGACGTAAGCCTTGACGGGCGATGCAGCCGCCTCTTTGGCCGCCTCCAGGTAGAAGTCGCGCTGGTAGTCGAGAAGCCGCTTCCGCATATGCTTCGCCGCGTCGAGCGTCGAGAGCATGGTCGTAAACTGGTTACGAATTGTGAAGTGGAAGGAGAGGGGGCCGTTGACGCTCTCCTGCAGGTGCCCCCGCGAA
>RGVM01000258.1 GCA_010027295.1 Chitinophagia bacterium | reverse complement strand
CTCCCAGTTGGTGATGATGTCTTCCCAGTTGCGCGATTCGCTGTTGCCGGTCAGCGAGATGGTCCCGAGGCGCGTGACGAGGTTTCCGAAGTCGTCATAGTCCATGTTGATGGCCTCTTCCAGCTCGTGGCAGGAATAGCATCGGGACGAGTGGCAGAGATGACCCCGGTGGAGAACCCGTTGCTTCCATCCAGAAGCATCTGGTCATCGAGCGCGTCTGAGGATTGGAAAGGCATTAGAGGATGTCCTGGAACGTGTAGTCGTAGAGGCTATCCGGGATGATGCGGCTGATCTGCTGCTGCTGGCCACGCTCCATGTCTTTCATGATGCTCACTTGAGCAGCGCCCTCTTGGAACTTGGCCTGCGCCTTGCCGTACTGCCTGCTGTATTCGAGAAGATCGCCTTCGGTGTAGGCCATCAGTGCGTTTTCGACGCCGCGCAGCTCGAAGTTGGTATCGTTCGAGATGGTCTGGGCTTCTCCGAACTGCCGCATCTGGGACTGCTTCTTGCCCAGGATGAACAGAGTGCCGTCGGTGTTCGGAGTCGGGATGAGCTTGATCTGGGGAACACCGGCTTGGCCGTAGGAGACTCCGAGGACGCGGGTCCAGTTAACGAAGTTGCCGGGGGTGGATTTGCGGCTATCGACGTTGTTCCAGGTGTTGGGATCGAGCTGGAAGAACGAGACCCATTCGGCTGCTGGGACTTCGATTCCATCGGTATCACCGGAGACCGTGAAGCGTGAGGCGACCGGGAAGTCGAGGAACATGTTGTATCCGGTCCCGGAGGCGTACATCGCGGTGACGTACTGCGAGATGGTGACGAGTTCTTGGCCGTCGGTGACCGGGGTGGAAACGACTCCGAGGGTATCGTTCCAGAGGCACGAATCCCAGATCATCGAGTAGCGGCGGATGCAGAACTTCTTGGCCAACGCGAGAGTGGCCGAGTCCGTGAACGAGAGCTTGTCGCAGGCCGCTTGGGCTACTTCGGAGGGTTTCATGCGGTCTCAATCAGAGTGAACACGGAGTTCGGAACGAACCAAGTTGGTGTGCCACCAGAAATGGAAAACGTGTTGAATGTTCCGGATCCGCTGCTTGAAGCGACCCACACGTAGAACGTATGGGTGGACGATGTTGAAACAAACTTTGTGGTCAGGTTGATGACTGCAATACCGTTTGAATATGCAGTCTGAGCCGAAGCAACGGCTATCACATTTGAAGATGAAGGAGATGACGACCCATCAGTAATGATGATGTAAGCATCAGCAAGCGCGGTGGTTATCTTGACCGGAACCGACATGCTGATGATCGCCGTGTTTCCAACCGTTTTGAACGTGTGCGCGTACTGGAACTGCGATCCACCGTTCGCATTGTAGGCGTATGTGTTTGAGATCGAAGCGAACGTGACCGATTGGCCAACGGATATCTTCTCAGAGTAGATCGCTTTGACTGCTGCCAATGAACTCGCAGCAACCAGCTTCAGCTTATTGGATGTGCTGTAATCGGTTATGACTACCTTGTCGTTTGCGGAATCAATCGGAACGGTGGAGAGATTGGGAACAGAGATGTTGTCCGAGTTAAGCGTCAGCGTATCTGTTCCAGCGTCTCCAAGCGTCGTATTTCCATTGGCAGCGAGATCACCTAACGTGGTCGTACCGGTCACTCCGAGTGTGGTTCCAACGGTAGCGGCACCAGTGATGCTCGCGCTGGCGAGCGTGGAAGCGCCCGTCACCGACAGAATCGCCAGGGTGGACAAGCCGGTCACACCGAGCGTGGTACCGATCGTGGCCGCATTGGTAACCGCGAGGCTATTGAGCGTGGAAGCTCCGGTGACCGCGAGGATGGCGAGCGTAGAGAGTCCGGTGACGCCCAGCGTGGTTCCGACCGTCGCAGCGCCGGTGACACCAAGGCTGGCCAACGTGGAAGCTCCCGTGACGTTGAGTGTGCTGCCCATGCCGACCGCGCAAACGCCAGACTTGAACCAGGCGGAGATGTTCTCCGCCGTCGTGTCGACGCCACCGGTGGGCATGAATTTCAGTGCGGGGAAGATATCCTTGATGGTGGTCATGAACTCGGTGCCGAGCATGTTACCGGGAAACAGCTTGATGAACCCGATTCCCGCATTCTCGGCCGCGATGATCTCGGTGGGGGTCATACAGCCGGGGGCGTAGAAAATGTCGTTGGCGACGCAGTGGGCGGCCACTTCGGCCACATAGCCCGGACTCACCAGGAAGTCGGCGCCGGCCGAGAGGTAGTCAGTCGCCTGGGCCATGTTCTTAATGGTGCCGACACCCAGCAGCAGACCGGGCATCTCTGCGTCCCGAAGGGCCACCATGCTTCGGAAGTTGCGGAGGGCGGCCTCGCCCCGGTTGGTGTACTCCACGGCTCGGATACCGGCCCGGTGGATCGCCTTGAGTGTTTCAACGCTTACCTCTTCGCTGGAGTTATAATATAGAGGAAGGATGCCCTGTGCGATGATGGCGTCTGCGATCTGCTTTGTGCGGCTCATGTGTCGGGATTGTCTTGCTGCGATTTGATATGATATGCCCGTATGATCAGATGGACACTTTGATGACGAGTTTCCGGATCTCCCCCTCCCCTATCATAGGGGAATGCACATCCTCGGGAAAGAAGATGGCGAACTGCCCTGACTGGAGTTGGAAGAAGGTGTGCGGGGCATCGTGGTAGAACTGCACGTCTTTCTCCTCATTGAAGCCTCCGTTGGGCTGGGTGCAGGAGCCGCGGGGCCGCCAGCCTATCGTTTCGACACCGCTGATGCAGTACTGGATGTCTATGTTGCGGTTGTGGCACTCGAACTTGGCGAGACTGGCCTCGGCCGTCTTTCCGGGGGCCGTGCTGATGATGGACTTCAGCCCGTCGGCGATGTCTCCCTTCCCGTCAGGCGCGGAGGACAAGTCCCGACGGATGAATTCGAAGGCCCGCGCGAAGAGCGGATGGACGTCGTGGTAGCGGTGTGCGTTCTCGATCGTATCGATGATCATGTCCGTGTTTTTTCCCGAATGTATTAGGAGTTGTCCTATCGTTGCACGCGTCCGCTGCCGTCGCCCTTCAGCAGGTCCTTGACCTCGGCGAGGGTGGCATGGTTGAGGTCGCCCGGGATGGTGTGCTTGATGGCGCTTGCCGCGACGCCGAACTCGGCGGCATCGGGCATCGACATCCCTGTCACGAGACCGTAGATGAGGCCGCTGGCGAAGGAGTCGCCGCTGCCCACGCGGTCGACGATGCGCACCTGGTACTTGCGGGTGTGGTGGAAGTTCTCCCCGTCGTATACAAGGGCGCTCCAGCCGTTGTCGCTGGCGCTGTGGCTCTCGCGCAGGGAGGATGCGATGACCTTGAAGCCGAACTTCTCGCGCATCTGGCGGAACACGTCCTTGTAGCCGTCGAGGTCGAGTTCACCCTTGGTGACATCGGTATGGGCGGCTTTGAAGCCGAGGGTGGTATCCGCGTCCTCCTCGTTGCCGATGCAGACGTCCACATGGCGGCAGAGTTCCGTCATGACCTGACGGGCCTTCTCCTTGCTCCAGAGCTTCTTCCGGTAGTTAAGGTCTATGCTGGTGGTGATGCCTTTGGCCTTGGCGGCCTTGAGGGCTGTCTCGGCGAGCAGGGCGGCCTTGTCGCTGAGGGCAGGCGTGATGCCCGTGGTATGGAACCAGTCGGCCCCGTCGAGGATGGCGTCCCAGTCGAACTCGGAGGGGTCGACGTCGGCGATGGACGCACCGGCCCTGTCGTACACCACCTGCGAGGCGCGCATGCTGGCGCCGGTCTCCAGGAAGTAGATGCCGAGACGGTCGCCGCCGCGCGCGATGAAGCGCGTGTCGACACCATAGCGGCGAAGGTGGTTGATGGCGCTCTGGCCGATGGGGTTGCTGGGCACCTTGGTGACGAAGGTTCCGTTGAGCCCGTAGTTGCAGAGGGCGGCCGCCACGTTGGCCTCACCGCCGCCATAGGTCACATCGAAGCTGTCGGCCTGCACGAAACGCTTGAAGTCGGGAGTGGAGAGCCTGAGCATGATCTCGCCGAGTGTCACTACCTTTTTCGACATGGTATGGGTGTTTGTATTTGTATTAATATTTATTTATCTTCTAGCACTTGTCCGGTCCGCCTGACTTGCCTCCCGCATTCACGAGGCCGCCGGGGCCGGGTTATCGATATCCTGCCATTGGAAATAGTCCCTCGCGTTGCAGTAGCAGATGTCGCGCACCATCTCCCCCAGCCAGCCGATATCGTTGGGAAGCTCGCCATTCTCGACCTCCTCGCCTAAGAGGTTGCATAGGATGCGGCGGAAGTACTCATGCCGGGGGAAGGAAAGGAAGCTGCGGCTATCGGTGAGCATGCCGATGAAGCGGCTGATGAGTCCCATGTTGCTGAGGGCGTTCATCTGACGGATCATGCCGTCCTTCTGGTCGAGGAACCACCAGCCGGAGCCCCATTGCACCTTGCCGGGCGAGCTGCCGTCGTTGAAGTTGCCCACCATGGTGGCCATGACCTCGTTGTCGGCGGGGTTGAGGTTGTAGAGGATGGTCTTGGCGAGCTTGTCCTGACGGTCGAGACGGTCAAGGAAGCGGGATAGGGCAGTGGCCTGGGGATAGTCGCCGATGCTGTCCCAGCCGGTGTCTGGCCCCAGGCGCCCCAGCATCCGTCCGTTGTTGTTGCGCATGGCCCCGAGGTGGTACTGCT
>RGVM01000257.1 GCA_010027295.1 Chitinophagia bacterium | reverse complement strand
CGCCCGCCCGCATCTACATCAATGGGATCGAGCAGAAGATCTCCAACGCCGACATCGCCACCCTCCTCAAGAGCCTGCCTCCGAACGCCGTCGAGAAAATAGAAATCCTGCGCACGCCCTCTGCGCGCTTCGACGCCTCCGGCAGCGGCGGCATCCTCAACATCGTCCTGAAGAAGAACGTGCGGCTCGGCATCACGGGCAGCGTCTACACCGGCATGAACCAGGGCGTCTATGGCAATCGCTTTCTCGGGTTCAACCTCTCGAAGAGCCAGGATGGAAGGGGCGCGTACCTCACCCTGCAGGGCTCCACGCGCAACGGGTTCGACGACATCGCCTCCTCGCGCCAGGTGACCGGCGACACGATCCTGCGGCAGACCTCGCACGCCGTGCAGCCCGGCGCCTCCCTCTACCTCGGCTTCGGCATGAACCGGACCAAGGGCCGCTGGGACTACGGCTTCGACACGCGCCTCAGTCTGGGAGGCTCCGAGAGCCGCAGTAGCAATCCCACGACCATCTCGAAGCTGTCGGATGCGCGCGTGCTGTCTGCCAACGCCAACGACGTGCTCAACACCGGCCGCAGCTTCAGCTATGCGCAGGACTTCAACCTGAAGTACCGCATCGACAGCGCCGGCTCCGAATGGGTCAGCACCCTGTCGCTCGGCCACAACCCCGGTCGCAGCCGTCAGGACATCGACACCCGCTACACCCTGCCGGCCGCCTTCCTGCTCGAGACGGAGGGCGATATCCGGAACCGTCCCTACAGCCTCGTCTTCGAGTCGAACCTGACGCGCAAGCTCAAGGGGAAGGTCACCGTCGAGACGGGCGTCAAGTCCAGCAACGTGCGCTTCTCCAACGACACACGCTTCGACCGGCTGACCGGCTCGACGCGCGTGACCGACCGCCAGCGGAGCTCCTCGTACGACTACTCCGAACATATCCACGCCGCCTACGCGCAGGCCTCCAAGCCCTTCACCGGATTCCTGCTGAAGACGGGGCTTCGGCTCGAGAACACCAACATGACGGGCTTCCAGCGGCTGCCCTCCGACACCTCGTTCCGCATCCGGAGGACCGACCTCTTCCCGTACGCCTACCTGAGCCGCAAAGTGATGTCCATCGCAGGGTACGAGCTCCGTTCCTACCTCGTGTACCGCCGCACCATCGCCCGGCCATCGTACGACCTCTTCAACCCCTCCGTGCGCGTGGTCGACCAGTACCTCTACGAGACCGGCAACCCGAGGCTGCGGCCCCAGTTCACGCAGAACTGGGAGGTCAACATCTCCGCCGCCGACAGGCCCATCATCGCGCTGGGGCGCAACCTCACGCGCGACATCTTCACGCAGGTGCTCTATCCGAGCGACAGCAACCGGAACGTGGCCGTGCGCACGCAGGACAACCTGGGCTCCAACCGCGAGGACTACTTCCGCATCATCGGCGCCATCCCGCCCGGCGGGACATACTTCTTCGTCGTCGGTGCCCAGTACAACTTCAACGCCTACAACGGGGTGTACGAGAAGAGTCCGCTCACGTTCCGACGCGGCTCCTGGACGCTTTTCACCTTCCACATGCTCAAGCTCGGGAAGAACACGCAGGCCACGATGAACGGCTTCTGGCGGATGCGCGGCCAGCTCCAGTTCTACGAGCTGGGCGACTTCGGGCAGCTGAACCTCAACCTCACCCAGCAATTCCTGAAGAGGAAGCTCTCGGTCACCGCCAGCGTGAACGACCTCTTCTACACCAACCGCTACGCCTTCCGGCTGCAGCAGGGGACCGTCACCGCGCAGGGCGAGCGGCGCTCCGACACGAGGCGCTTCGGCATCAACGTCCGGTACAATTTCGGCATCCGGAAGAAGGAGTCGGAGGACATGTTCCGCATGGACGTGCCGGGCATGGGGGGCTAAGAAGGTCCCGGTATTCCACAATATTTCCTGAGGACCCTGACTCAATGGTCTGCAGCGCCCAGCGCGTCCATGGCCGTCCGTTCAAGTGAAGTCAGCGTGGGTGCGAGGTCGAAGGGAAGCCGTTGGAAGAGGAAGATCGTGATGGTCCGGCGTTTCCGGTCGGCCAGGAACGAGGTATTGAGCGCCCCTCCCCAGAAAAACGAGCCTTCGGACGCATGTGTCAGGGCAGTGCCCGAGTGGGATGTGAGACCGACCCCCAGTCCGAAGCCATTCATGGAACGGATCCCCCCGAAGATGAACGTCGCATCCCCGAGCTGATGGGTCAGGAGGCTGTCCACCCATGCTGCGCCGAGGATGCGGGGGGCGGATCCGGTATCGTCCCCGATGAGGGCAAGCAGGAAACGTGCATAGTCGTCCGCCGTGGAGACCAGACCGCCGGCGGCCGAGAAGTATTGGCTCCGCCGATCGAGTGGGAAGTCGACGTTGAAGAGAGAGGTGTCGACCGCTGTGAGTCGGCCATCCCGGCCGGTCATGCACACGGTCACCAGTCTGTGGGCATTGGACGCCTTGACCCGGAAACCTGTATCATGCATCCCGAGGGGGCGGAAGATATGTCGGCGCAGATACCGGTCAAGCCGTTCCCCGGAGAGCACTTCCACGATTCGGCCGATGACATCCGTGCTGGCCCCGTAGCTGAAGCGGGCACCCGGCTGGTGGACGAGGGGCATGGCTGCGATGGCATCCACCTGTGCGGCCAGGTCGCGGAAGGCCGTTCCCAACGGCCGCTCGAGACCGTACTTTCGGAAAAGGGGTGCGAACGCCGGGTGCTCGGTGGCACTGGAGATGCCGGATCGATGGGTCAGCAGGTCGCGGAGGGTAATCGGCCGGGCCGGGTCGATGAGTCGGAAGCCGCCGTTTTCCGGTATGGCGACCTGCTGTGTCCGGAATGCGGGGAGGATGGATGCTACGGGAAGGTCCAGGGACAGGCCCTTCGACTCGACGAGTTGGAGCAGAGCCACTGAGACAATGGCCTTGGTCATTGATGCGATACGGAATAGGGAGCGGGTGTCCATGGGACTACGCCCTTCCGGGTCGGCCGAGCCGTAGGCTCTGAAGTGTGCGGTCCGCCCCTCTTTGACGACCATCGCCACCCCTCCCGGCACCTTACCGGTTGCCAGCACGGCGAACATGGCCGAGTCAACGGCGCCGAGGCCCTGTGCTAAGGCGGGGCGGTCAATCGCCATCAGTAGCAGGACGGCTGTCAGGAGATAGAGGCGGAAGGACATGTGGGAACAGCGTTTACGGGAATTGGGGCGGCTCACTCGGAGAGGCTTTTCGAGACGTGCCGGAGACAGAAGGACACTACGCGGTCGATTAGTTCGGGCATGTCGATGCCGGCATGGCTGCAGATGGCCGGCATGAGCGACTTGGTCGGATGCAGGTTTGGGAGGGCATTGACGTCCAGCGCATACACGACTCCTTGGGCATCCATCCGGAAGTCAGTCCTTGACATCGCCCCCAACCTCATCCCGAAGTGCAGTGCCAGGGCGTCGTGCATCAACCGTTCCCGCTGCCGTGTGGAAAGGACGGGTTGGAAATCGCGGATCGTCATGCCGGGGCCTCTCCCTGGCACGAAAACCGGGTTCCCGTCATCGGGTTTCAGTTCGACGGGGGGCAGGCATTCACGACCCTTGCCGCCAACACCCGGGATGACGGACACGGAGAACTCCCTTCCCTCTATATAGGGCTGCACGATGTGTTCCGCATCGGAAGTGAGTTGGCTCTCCCTAAGCCTGGCGCCTGTCGCGACGATGACTCCCCTGTGGCAGCTTCCATACCGGGGCTTCCTGACGTAGATCAAATCCTCTGCCAAGGGCTCGGTAGGTTCGAGCAACCGGGGTGTAATCACCCCGACCGAGCTTGCCAGCATGGGCAGTTTCTGCTTGTCTTGCGCGAGCCGCATAGAGGTCGGGTTGGAACCGGTATGTAGGCGTCCACCACGGGATAGCCATTCCGCCACATCCACCTGGTCAAGTTGGCCGTATCCGTAGCAGAGGTTGAAGACAAGATCATACTCCTCCAAGGTCCGCAGCAGCGCATCATCGATGCCCATGAAACGAAAGACGGCATGTGCCCCCTCGCCGGGCAGGCTTTCCATCACGGTGTCGATGGTCAGGTCGTCGATGTTCTCCTGCCAGGGGGTGTCTTCGGAGCGGGCGTACAAGACGGCGACCTTCGGATGCAGGTTTGACATTGCCATATCGTGATTGAGATCGGGGTGTTCGTCAATACTTTCCCACACCCCAAATATTCGAAGACGTATGTTATGCAAGGGTTATCAATATGTGAATTCTGGCTGTCCATTATCCCTTGGAGAGCATGCTTTTGCACATCCTATGCAGATTCTTCATCCAACGGTATCATACGGTTCTTTTCGTATTTACATTGTGCTGGCAATTTGCAGCAACATAAACATCCCCAAATGGACATCATGACGGAGGGACGGGCAAAGGAGGCGTTGGAACGGGTCTTCGGCCTCTTGGAAACGCACGGCACGGAGGCATATCACGGGGAGCCCGTGTCTCAGTTGGAGCACATGCTCCAGGCGGGTGAGCTGGCCGGCAGCGAGGGGGCGGATGAAGAAACGGTGCTCGCGGCCTTCCTGCACGATATAGGGCATCTCTGTGCCCACCTGATGCCGGTGCGTGACATGGGTGGATACGGTGTCGAGGACCACGAGGCTGTCGGTGCGGCCTACCTGCTCGAGCAAGGCTTCTCCACCCGTCTCTGCAAGCTGGTCGGAAGTCATGTGGCCGCGAAGCGGTATCTGGCCGGCTGGGAGCCGGGATACATGGAACGGCTCTCAGAGGCC
>RGVM01000256.1 GCA_010027295.1 Chitinophagia bacterium | reverse complement strand
GTTGTCGCGCTCCGATACCGGGCTCGGTGACGGCCGTGCTACAGAGGCGTCCGACGATCGCCTTCCGTGTCGCTGACCGCTGTGTTAGTCTGCCGTTGGCGATGGTGAATCAAACCGACACCCTGGGTGCGGGTCCTCTGACCTGGCGCTGGGACTTCGGCGATGGGGCCCTTTCGACGGCCTTCGCGCCTACGCACACCTATCTCCGCACCGGTACCCGGAGTGTCACGTTGAGGATGCAGTCGCCCAACTGTCCTGCACACGATGCGACGTTGACGCGTACGCTGATGGTGGACAGTCCCCGTTCGGCCGTCCGCTACCGTCCCGTAAACGCGGTCCGCAATTACTCCCTGCCGTTGGAGGCGCGGGGCTTTGGTGTCCAGTATCGATGGACACCGTCCGTCGGCCTCAACCGGTACGACACGGCAAGGCCGGTCTTCCGCCATGACAGCGAGGTGGACTACCGGATTCATATCGAGACGAGTACTGGATGTGTGACGGTCGATACATTGCTGGTGATGATGTTCCCTGGGTTGGACATCTATGTGCCCAAGGCTTTTTCACCCAACGGCGACGGGCACAACGACCGGCTCGATATCTTCCTGGCAGGCATCTCCGAGGTCAGCTATTTCCGTATCTACAACCGCTGGGGCCAGCAGGTATACGAGACCCGAACCCCTCTTCAGCCCTGGGATGGGGTGTCACGTGGCGTTCCGCAGCCATCCGACACCTATGTGTGGGTCGTGGAAGGCCTCACAGAGTCCGGAAGCCGCCTGGTGCGCCGCGGGCAGTTTGTCCTGATCCGATAGCATGCGACGGTTAAGAACCACATATCTGTCGGTCTGCTGCCTTCTGGCATGTTGTCTGCGTGCCCAGGATCCGCACTATTCGCAGTTCTTCACGGCGCCTGCTACTGTCAATCCGGCGTTGACCGGTACGGCCCAGGGTACCTGGCGCGTGATGACCAACCAGCGCCGCCAGTGGGGTAATGTGAATACGGCCTTCAATACCTTCTCGCTATACGGAGAGATGAATCCGGGACGGGGGCAGGATCCAGACGGCAGCCATTTGGGTGTAGGTCTGCAGTTGATGCAGGACAAGTCTATGTACGGCAACTTCAGGGGCTCGTACCTGAGTGGCACGCTGTCCTACCATCTGCGTCTGAACGAGTACCAGTACATCGGCCTTGGCATGAGCGTTTCGCAGTCGCAGCGTCGCCTGGATGCCTGGAGCCTCACTTTCGGAGAGCAGTTCCGCAGTGGCGGCTTCGACCTCATGCTCCCCAGCGGCGAACCCTCCCTTGCATCGCTGAAGCCGTATATGACCCTTTCCACGGGAATTCTTTACGTGTTCAGCGGGGAGGCTCTCCGATTCGACATCGGGACGGGCGCCTTCCATGTGAACCGTCCGATGCAGTCGTTCATCGCCGACGCGCGGCAGCGACTGCCGATGCGCCTCTCGGCACATTCGAGTTTGGAGTACCGACTGGGGAGACGCATGCTGTTGACGGCCCATGCCCTGTACCAGCGACAGGCGTCACAGCAATACGTCGTGTTTGGATCAGCCCTGTCCTACGACCTGGCCGAGGCCGACCACGACCTTGCCCTGATGGCGGGACTCTGGTACCGCACATCCGATGCGGCCTATCCGTTCATCGGCGTCAACGTCAACTCATTGCAGGTGTCTGTGAGTTATGACATCGCACTGTCGGCGCAGTCCGTCGGGGCCAGCCGACCCTCGAGTTTCGAGCTTTCACTCATATTCCGCCAGCCGCGCCGACACCCGGGTGTGATCCGATGCCCCACGCGCTGACTCAGAACTCGGACTTTTCCATGGAATTCCGTATTTTGGCATTCTCAACGCAAACCCATGAACAGACGTGACGCTTTGAACCGTGTAGCCCTCATGCTGGGAGGGACCGTCGTGGGAGGTGCCGCCTTCCTGGAGGGGTGCAAGCCGGGCTCAGACAAGGCAGCGGAGCTTGCGTTCACTTCGGAGCGCATATCCTTCCTCGACGAGGTAGCGGAGACCATCATCCCCGCCACGGATACGCCCGGGGCCAAGGCGGCCAGGGTCGGAGAGTTCATGAAGGTCATGGTAACGGACTGCTACGAGGAGAAGGACCAGAAGATCTTCACGGAAGGAATTAAATCCATCGACGCAGCATGCCAAAAAGCCCATGGCAAAGGCTTCATGGAAGCGACGCCGGAACAGCGGACGGCCCTTCTGACGGTTGTCAACGAGGAGTTGAAGGCCTACAACAAGTCGAAGAAACCAGAGGACCCGAACCACTACTTCGGCCTCATGAAGCAGCTTACGCTGCTGGGATATTTCACGTCAGAGCCGGGTGCGACGCAGGCCCTCCGCTATGTGGCCATCCCGGGCCGCTATGAGGGCTGCATCCCCTACAAAAAGGGTGACAGGGCCTGGGCCACCTGATCCCACGGCACCTAAGCTACCGAGCCCCGCTCCTGCCTCCGGCCGACGGAATTCGCCTGCAAACCCCCGAACATGCTTCGCATTCTGTCATCCATCCTGTTGGTGTTATCCGGTTTCCTGCAATACGCCGATGCCCAGTCGCGTGCCAAGAAGGCATGCCTCGACATCCTCGACCGGCAGACGCAAGCCTGGAATCGCGGCGACCTGGAGGGTTTCATGAACGGCTACTGGGAGAGTGACTCACTGATGTATATCGGCAAGGCCGGTGTCACCTACGGGTATGCCGCCACTCTGCAGCGGTACCAGCAGAACTACGGCGACACGGCCCGCATGGGCAAACTCACCTTTCGCATCCTGCATGTCAAGCGCTTGTCGGCGAGGTACATACAGGTGGTGGGGCAGTGGTCGCTGAAGCGAAGCGCCGGTGACGTGGGAGGACATTACACACTGCTGTTCCACCGTATGGCCGGCCGATGGGTCATCGTGTCCGACCATAGCAGCTGATGCAGTTATTCCGCCTCCCAGGCGGCACGGATGCAACCCAGGGTACCTTTGTCGCGTCTGACATCCAAAATATAACCTTATGTTGCTTCTGATCTTCGGTGCGATCCTGCTCGGTGTGTCCATGGCGCTGGCCTCCAATGATTCCATCGCGGCGAGGCGCATCCGTCCCGCGCTGCGCATCCTCTCCTTCGTCTTCATGGGTCTGGGTCTGCTTGGCTCCTGTGTGAAGCAGATAGACGCCGGATATGTCGGTGTGAAGACACTGTTCGGCAAAGTGCAGGATGATGTGCTGCCCAGCGGCCTTCACCTAATCAACCCGCTGTTGGAAGTGCGCCAGATCGACGTGCGCACGCAGAACTACACCATGAGTGGCGTGCATGACGAGGGTATCAAGTCGGGTGACGATGCCATCCGCGTGCTCACGTCGGACGGCCTGGAGGTGACGATCGATCTGTCCGTGCTCTACCGCGTGATCCCCGCCGAGACACCGAAGCTGCTTAGGGACATCGGGATGGATTACGAGGACAAGATCGTACGGCCCATCACACGCACCCGGATACGGGACAACTCGGTGTACTACGAGGCCGTGGCATTGTATTCGACGAAGCGGGACGAGTTCCAGGATCGCATCTTCAAGACGATCGACAATGACTTCAAGAAGCGCGGCCTCCTGCTGGAGAACCTGCTGGTGCGCAATATCACGATGCCCGCCTCGGTGAAGGCCGTAATCGAGCAGAAGATCAACGCCGAGCAGGATGCGCAGAAAATGCAGTTCGTACTGCTGAAGGAACGGCAGGAAGCGGAGCGGAAAAGGGTCGAGGCGCAGGGCATCGCCGACTACCAGCGCATCATCAGCGAGAGCCTGACGGAGCGGCAGCTGCAGTATGAGCAGATCAAGGCGATGAAGGAGCTGTCACAGTCGCAGAACTCCAAGATCATCGTCATGCCCTCGAGGGGTGGAGTACCCGTGATCCTGGATGCGAAGCAGTGACGGGTCCTTCAGTGGAAGATGACGCGCCCCTTTTTCGGGCAAGCGTAAGAGGCCGTTGTTGTTAGGATATATCGCGCTGTCGGAGTGTATCCTTCCACATTCCCTTGATGTGCCGGTACATGAGGACGGCACTGCCCACTAACCATAGGTAAAAGAGTATGGTGCCGGCGATATGTCCGTCGTTGAAGACGGCCATCCGGTAGCGGAGTCCGACGAGGATGTTGACCATTCCCCATAGCAGCAGTATGGAAAGTGTCCGGAGGATGTTCAGCAGGAATTCTCTGATGTCGGGTTCCATGGGTCAGGCTTGGCATGCAAGGTAGCCATTCAGTACGAGCTGCCGGGTCGGGCGTCCGCCCTCAGTGGAGGAGCAGCCGTCGGAAGGCTGTGGAGTCGCCCTGGAATGCGTTGAAGTCTACATATCCGCGGATGCCGGATACCGTGGCCTGCTCACTGAACTGCCATAGGCTCCAGTTACGGCTGATGCGCGGTCTTTCATGGCGAAGATAGTGGGCCACCCAGAGCGGATAGTCGTCGAATGCACCCCCGAGCACCTGTTCATAAAACTGCACGTTGGTGTAGAGGATTGGTCGGACGCCATAGTGACGTTCCACAATATCGAGCCAGTGTCTGACGTGTTTCCGAAGTTTCTCCGTCGGGATACCGCCACGCTCCTCCACGTCGAGGACGGGCGGCAGATCCCCTTTTTGCAGTCGTACTCTCGCAATAAAGTGGCCGGCCTGGGCGGCGGCGTCGCGGTCTGGCATGAAATAGTGGTAGGCACCCCTTGGCATTCCGGTACGGGCCGCATTGCTCCAGTTTCTCAGGAAGCGCGG
>RGVM01000255.1 GCA_010027295.1 Chitinophagia bacterium | reverse complement strand
GGGTTCCTCCCTCATTCTGGCAGCGGTACCGCAGGAGCAGGCTGCCCTTGCCGTCGAATCCGATGCCTCTTACGCGGCCCCAGGACGATTTGCGCAGCATCAGGTACCAGCTGCTGGAGATGGCCGCGTTCTGCAGGGAGTCGGCCTTCAGTGTGTTGACGGCGTCACTGCAGGTGCGCAGGAAACGGTCGAACCATTTGGTCGTTGGCAGGTCCGACTGCGCCGATATCCAGGCCTTCACGGAATCGTACTGCCGTTTGCTCGCGCCCCTGAATTCGCGGAGGACGGGGTAGTCCATATTGGTGTCCTCGTCGCGCGAGTTGTTGAAGTAGGCCATGAAGCGGTAATACTCCTCCTGCCGGAACGGGTCGTAGGGATGGCTGTGGCACTGCACGCAGGCGAAGCTCGTGCCCATGACGGCCTCCCAGGTGGTGTTGACCCTGTCTATGACCGCGGACAGCCGGAACTCCTCATTGTCGCTTCCGCCCTCGTCGTTGGTGAGGGTGTTACGGTGGAAAGCCGTGGCGATGAACTGTTCGTCGCCGGGCTCGGGGAGCAGGTCGCCGGCAAGTTGCTCGGTGAGGAACCTGTCGTAAGGCATGTCGTCATTGAAGGCTCGAATCAGCCAGTCGCGGTACCTCCAGATAGATCTCGGCTGGTCGGCCTCGTAGCCCTTGGAGTCGGCGTAGCGGGCGAGGTCCAGCCATACGGACGCCCAGCGCTCCCCGAAACGCGGGGAGGCGAGCAGGCTGTCGACGAACCGCTCGTAGGCCTTCCCGTCATCGCTTCGTGTGAACGTTTCCGTGAGGACTTCCGGCGCCGGCATCCCCGTCAGGTCGAGGGCGGCCCTCCTGGCCAGGGTGCGCCTGTCCGCCGGGGCGGACCGCTCTAGGCCCATATCCGACAAGCGGGCGTCGACGTACCGGTCGATCTCATGCCCCGCTGGCTTCCTGAACAGTGTCCTCCAACCTGTGGTCGGAAGCCTAGGGGCCTCCACGGGTCGGTAGGCCCAGTGCGTCGCGAAGTGCGCACCTTCGTCGACCCATCGTTCCAGGATTGTGATTTCCTCATCCGACAGCCTGTCCTTGTGGTAGGGCATCCGCTCTTCAGGATCGTCGAGCCGGAGCCTACTTATCATCTCGCTGTGACGGGCATCTCCCGGAATGATGGCGGGCTTCCCGGATGCCGTGGGTGCCAGGGCCTCCTCCTCGAAGAGAAGGCTGAAGCCCGCCTTCTTGCGCACTCCGCCATGGCAGGAGAGGCAGTGCCGGTTGAGTATCGGCTTCACCTCGGCCTGGTAGTCGACCGGCCTGCGTTGCAGCGCAGGAACGGCCATCGACAGGGCCGCAACGAGGGCTATGATGCCCACCAGCAGTTTTCGCTTCCGTAGGAACATATCCTTCATCTTGCTCATGCCGATTCCCATCCCTCACAAAATACGTAAAACCCGCCGTGTCGCGAACGCGGCAGGAGAGTCATTTCGCAGATCACCCACACGCAGGATCACATCCTTTTTTTTCATGCCGTGCAACCCATCTGCCTGAACCGCCGTCATCGTTTTCAGAGACAACATCGGGATATGTCGGATCCATGGCCGAGTATCCACATCTCAGTGTCTATCCCCCGTGCCCTCGGCTGACGGCGCTTTCCTGGCGTCCAGGCTTTCACCCGCATACACACTTCAATCTAAACGCCCGAACATGCGTATGGCCATTCCCATGTCCCGCCGACTCATCCTGCCGCCCGCCGTCCGGTATGCCCTCCTTCCCGCTGCGGCCATGCTCTCCCTACTCGCACCTGCCGCCACCGGGCAGACGAATATTGCGCTCAACCGCACTGCAACAGCAAGTTCCATTGCATCCGCAACCTATGCGGCCGCCAAAGCCGTCGATGGCATCGCATCCACTCAGTGGCGCTCGAACAGCGAAGGAAACCCATGGCTCTATGTGGACCTTGGCAGCACCTATTCTGTCAACCGCGTGTCGCTGTGCTGGTCGACATACTATGCCAAGGCCTATGTCCTGCAGTCCTCCGGAGACGGCGTCAATTGGACGGTCGTGACTACCCTCTCCGCACAGGACGGGGCGGTGGATGACATCACATCGTTGTCGGCCATGGCCCGCTACCTGCGCATTTACGTCACACAGCGGTCCAATACGCGATACGGTGTCTGGCTGAGCGAGATCTCCATATACGGCGCGGCGCCCGATGCCACCGCACCCTCTGTGCCGTCGGGACTGGCGGCATCCTCCATCACGCAGAACGCGTTCACACTCTCCTGGTCGCCCAGCACCGACAACGTGGGTGTGACGGGATATGATGTCCTCCTGAACGGCGCTGCATACGCATCCGTCACCGGCACAACGGCGACCATCAGCGGCCTCACCGCCTCGACGAGCTATGCCATGGCCGTGCGTGCTCGCGACGCAGCCGGGAACCGATCCGCGTCAAGCGCCATCTTGACGGTCACCACCTCGGCATCCAACCCTTCGGCGACGCTCGTCGACTTCGAGTCCTGGCCACAGGGAACACTCGCTTCCAATCCCTATACCGACGCCTCGGGCTACCGCTTCTCGGGCCGATTCAGCATTCCCAACGGTGTCGCAGACCCGTTGTACATTCAGACGGTACACAACTCCCGTGGCCTCATGAACTCCAACTGGAGCTCCATGATCACCGTCGACAGGTCGGACGGCGGTTCCTTCGACATCGCATCCCTCGACCACCACGGAGACCCATGGGACGCCCCTTGTGATGCCACCGTCACAGGCTACCGAAACAACGGGACCACCGTCAGCACAACCTATGCGTCAGGGGCCTCGTTCGCAACCCTCACGCTCAATTGGACCGGACTCACGAAACTCGTTGTCGACTTCAACGGTGGCGCCAACAACAGTTATGGCATCATCGACAACCTAAGGCTCTCCATGGGTGCTCGCGACACCGTGAAGCCTTCCGTCCCCATCGGCCTCAGCTCGTCCGGAACGACCTCCTACTCCTTCACGCTTTCCTGGGCGGCATCGACCGATAACGTCGGCGTCGCATCGTACGACGTATTCCGGAACGGCACTCTATACTCGAACCTGACGGGTACCAGCCTCACCGTTTCCGGTCTTGCCGCATCGACGGCATATACCATGACGGTGTCCGCTAAGGACGCCGCCGGCAACGTGTCGGCTCAGAGCGCCCCGATGTCCGTCACCACACTCGCGGCTCCCACCACCGACCGTCGCAACAGCATCGGTATCAACCTCGCCAACCCGGGCATCGACTGGGGCCCCGACAAGCCCTTCGCCGACGCCATGCGCGCCCACCGCCAATGGATCCGCATCGGCATGACACCCAATGACCCGGAACCACCCCTCGATGCCGACTACTGGCCCACCACCGATGCCCGATGCCTCGTCTGGGCAGGCCTCGACACGCGTGACAACCACGGCACCTACCGCCTCTCCTTCTCCGGTCAGGCCACGGTCGCCACGTCCGCAGGCACGCTCTCAGTCTTGGGGTACGACGCCGCCACCAATACTACCAGCGGAACGCTGACCATCACCGACGCCGCCAATGCCGACCTGTACCTCACGTTCACGAATACCCGAAGAACGCCGACGTCCGCATCCGGCACCGGTGTGACGAACGTCCGGCTTATGCGTCCCCTCTCCCCGGGCAGTGCGCAGTCATATCCATCGACCACATACTTCACAGACGCATTCCTCAGCCAGCTGGCGCCCTTCACCACGCTCCGGTGCCTCGGGTGGGTGGCCGTCAACTGGAACCAGGATTCCCTGTGGACCGACCGTACCCTCATGCGGCATGCCCGGCAGAGCCCGCCCACCGGTGGCAAGGCCTACGGATGGGAGGGGAGGGGGGCCTCCTACGAATCCCTCATCCTGCTGGCCAACACGACACGCAAGGACGTATGGCTTACCGTCCCGCACAAGGTCGATGCCGACTATATGACACGACTGGCCCAATTGTTCAGGTATGGAAGCGACGGCGTCAATCCGTACACCTCCGCCCAGGCCAGCCCTGTCTTCCCTCCACTCGACCCTGCCCTAAAGCTGTATATCGAATACTCCAACGAAATCTGGAATGACCAGTTCTCGCAGACGGGCTGGGTCTACGCACAGGCCCGCAACAACAGCGCCGTCAAGTTCGACGGCAAGACCGATCCCGCACAGTACCAGTACCTATGGGGCATGCGGTTCAAGGGGGTGAAGACGGTCGAGCTCAGCAACGCATTCCGTGCCGTCTTCGGCACGGAGATGATGACCCGCGTGCGGCCCGTGCTGTCCTTCCAGAAGGGATATATCGACCGCACGCACCAGACGCTCACCTTCATGGACGCGTACTACAACAAGCGCGACAGCCGCTCCGGCTGGACAGATCCGCACCCTGTCAACTACTACCTGTATGGTGCAGGGGGCTCCTTCTACTGGTATACGGATAACAGCCCCGTCACACTCTCCAACATATGGACCGCAGGGCAGTGGGATGCCGGGAAACGATTCACCGACACCTGGGGCAACCCGGCAGGATACTACGACCAGCTCACGGCCGACGCCGCATGGGCCCGCCAGTTCGGCCTCGCCTTCCTCAACTACGAGGGCGATATGCACCCCACTTACCAGAGTGGCGATGAGGCCGTCGTGAAACAGATGCATACCGGCACCTGGGACACACGTATGCTGCAGAACACCGTCGACCACCTAAACGTCCTCAACCGTTCCGACTTCGAACTCGGATGCTTCCTCAACCTCAACGGCCTCGACGGCAGCAC
>RGVM01000254.1 GCA_010027295.1 Chitinophagia bacterium | reverse complement strand
CCATCCGGGAGCATCTCTTCACTGCCAGCGACGGCGGCGCGCCGGTCATGTTCCACCCGATGCGTACGATCCGCAACGATCGCTACAAACTCATCCACAACCTCCTGCCTGCCCGCGGCAACCCCGACTTCCTCCTCTACGCCCGACACTTCAACCCCCACTTCGACGGCGGTACCGAGGAGGACGAGCTGACACGGGCGCCGGAAGCCATACGTAGGGCCTACGCCCGCTGGCGGCATCCGCCCGAATACGAACTCTACGACCTGCAGCGCGACCCGCAGGAATGGAACGACCTCTCCGGAGAGCCCGCCATGGCCGGTGTCATGGAAAAACTGAAGGCGGCCTTGCGCGACTGGCAGCGGGAGACGCGCGACCCGCTGGCAGATACGTCCATCCTCCACGCCTACGCCCGCGAGATCGACGAGGTGATGCTGAAATACCCGGCAGACGGGTACCGTACATCCAAGGACTTCGCATGGCGTTTCACCGACCGCTTCCAGGAGCATGTCTGGGGACCCGCCGGTCCTCCGGCACCGGTCGCCGTCGGCTCGGAGAAGACCGAAGCCCGCAGCCACCGCCCCCAAGCCAGGTCGGCCAGTCGCAGGAGAATCAATACCTTGCCCTGAATGCCGGCGGAAGGCAGGAAAAAACACCCACGCATGAAAGCCAAAGGCATCAGGGGAGAGCTGAGGAAGATCGACCACAAGAGCATGGCCGACTTGGCGGAGAGCCGCATCCGCGAATACCTCAAGAAAAAATCCCTGAAGCCGGGCGACTCGCTACCCAAGGAGACCGACATCGCCGAATCCCTCGGCGTAAGCCGCAACGTCGTCCGCGAAGCCCTCAGCCGGCTCCGCATGCTCGGCATCATCGAATCCAAACGCCGCTCCGGCATGGTCCTCGCCAACATGGACGTCATGAGCTCCTTCGAGCGCGTGATGGACCCAGCCCTCATCGGCGACCGGACCCTGCGCGACCTCTTCGAGCTGCGCCTCACCCTGGAGATGGGCTTGGCCGACATGCTCTGGCTCCGCAAGACACGCGAAGACATCGACGAACTCGAATACATTGCCACCCGCCAGCAAGTACCCGGGCCCAACACCTTCCTCATACAGCACGAGATCGAATTCCACGGCAAGCTCTACCGCATGACTGGCAACGACACAATGATGCGGTTCCAGAACCTCCTGCTCCCCATCTTCGGCTACGTCCTGACCCAGGAGAAGGTGCGTGTCGTCGGCAAGGTGACCCACCTCGACCTGGTGAACCTCCTGCGACAGAACGACAAGGAGTCCTTCCGCCGAGGCATGTACCTCCACCTGGAGCCGCACTTCGCACGGCTGCTCT
Source organism: Chitinophagia bacterium (assembly GCA_010027295.1). GTDB lineage: Bacteria > Bacteroidota > Bacteroidia > Chitinophagales > Chitinophagaceae > Pollutibacter. Next base: position 3,447 of record RGVM01000254.1, on the reverse strand, counting down.
GAAGTCAGCCACCCATTGCCGAAATGCAATCGCCCGGTAATGAACCGTCCGAGGCAGGGACGCGACTCTCGGAGCCCTGGCCGGTCATCACCTGACACAGGACAGACCCGGGTTACATCGCGCAGAAGATTTGTACATTGGTCTTCCCTAACGAGATGCCATGAGAAGGATCCTGTTCCCCGCACTGCTCTGCCTGTCGATGGCCCGCGTATCGGCACAGCCCTGGAAACCGGCCGGCGACCGCCTCCGCACGCCCTGGGCCGAGAAGGTCGACCCCGCCGCCCCGCTGCCCGAATACCCGCGCCCCCAGCTAGTGCGTGAGGCATGGCAGAACCTCAACGGACTCTGGGACTACGCCATCACCCCGGCCGGCAGCAGCATGCCCGCCGGATGGCAGGGCCGCATCCTCGTACCCTACCCCGTCGAGTCGAGCCTCTCGGGCGTCCAGAAGCCGGTGGGCGAGAAGCAGGAACTCTGGTACCGTAGGAGCTTCGAAGTACCGGCGGCCTGGAAGGGACGGAACGTCAAGCTCCACTTCGGCGCGGTCGACTGGAAGGCAGACGTATGGGTCAACGACGTGAAGGCCGGCTCGCACACGGGCGGCTACACGCCCTTCAGCATCGACATCACGCCCTGGCTGTCGAAGACGGGCGCCAACACGGTCGTCGTCCGCGCCTGGGACCCGGCCGACAAGGGCTTCCAGCCCCGCGGCAAGCAGGTGGCCGAGCCCCGCGGCATCTGGTACACGTCCGTCACCGGCATCTGGCAGACGGTGTGGCTGGAGCCCGTCGCCCCGACGCATATCACACATCTGCGAACCACGCCCAACATCGACGGCGGCAACGCCACGGTGGCGGCCGACGTAACCGGCACGCAGCCGGGCGACCTCGTCGAGGTGAAAGTGCTCGACAACGGCACGCTGAAAGGCAGTGCCCGCGCCGCCGCCGGACAGGAGGTGCTCGTACCCGTCCCCGAGGCGAAGCTCTGGAGTCCAGAGTCGCCCTTCCTGTATGACATGGAGGTCAGCGTCCTCCGTAACGGCACGGCCGTCGACCGGGTGAAGAGCTATGTCGGCATGCGCAAGATTTCCACCGCGAAGGATGCCAACGGCGTCTGGCGGCTCCAACTCAACAACCGCGACTACTTCCAGCTTGGTCCTCTCGACCAGGGCTGGTGGCCCGACGGGCTCTACACCGCCCCCACCGATGAGGCCCTCCGCTTCGATATCATACAGACCAAGGCCTTTGGCTTCAATATGATCCGCAAGCATGTGAAGGTCGAGCCCGCGCGTTGGTACCACCACTGCGACAAGGAAGGCATCCTCGTCTGGCAGGACATGCCCAGCGGCGACCGCAATCCCAGATGGGAGACGCGCAACTACTTCGCCGGGCAGGAGCTGCAGCGCAGCCAGGCCTCCGAGCAGAACTTCCGCCGCGAATGGCAGGAAGTCATGGACCTCTGCATCTCCAACCCCAGCGTCGTCACCTGGGTGCCCTTCAACGAGGCCTGGGGACAGTTCAAGACGCCCGAGATCGTCGACTGGACCAAGAACCACGATCCCTCGCGTCTCGTCAACCCCGCCAGCGGCGGCAACCACTACGACGTCGGCGACATGATCGACATGCACAACTACCCCGACCCCGTCATGGGCTTGTATGACGGCAAGCGCGCCAATGTACTCGGCGAATACGGGGGCATCGGCCTCGCGCTCGACGGGCATCTCTGGGAGCAGAACCGCAACTGGGGATACGTGCAGTACAAGACACCGCAGGAGGCCACCGACAAGTACGTCGAACTCGCCGCGAAACTCCGGAAGCTAATACCCTTCGGTTACACCGCCGCCGTCTACACCCAGACGACCGATGTGGAGATAGAGGTCAATGGGCTCATGACCTACGACCGAAAAGTCATGAAGCTGGATGTGGAGCGGGTACGGAAAGCCAACCAGGAGGTGATTGCGACGATGCGGTGAGTATTACGACGACGACGGTAAATACAATCCCCATCGACCGGCCTGGAAAGTGAATGGTCTCCTGTCATCTCATGCAGGTCCGGAGGAGGACAGAAGCGAACGTACACGCTGCACATCCGGATCCGACAGACCGTAGCCTTTCTTTAAGACTTAATTTACTCAACGTCATGAAAAATGACTGGTAATAGTGCCAGTAGACATACTGTCCCCCATTCAGAACCAGCACAGCGACTGAGTATTGGAAACCTGCGAAGAGATAATGGCTTGGCTATTCAATTTTCCGAAAAGCCACGCGCAGTTCCTGGATCTGCAGCTCCGTCAAGCCAAACTCTTTCATCAAGTCCTCATTACTCACGGTGGGATCGCCGGAAAGTCGATTGAAGACAGAAATGCCAATCGAAATACCTTCAGCCTTGGCCTCCATATATTCATCATAGGCGATGGCCTCTCTCAGCATCATGCGGTCAATCTTCTTATCCATTGCCCTCAGTTGCTCCCGGGTATATTTCGTGAGGTCCCATGCATTGACTGCAGCGTGCAGCTCCTCCAATGTGGCCAATTCCTCAGGCGTATAGGCTTGATACATGGCTTCGGGTTGGGTGAGGAATAGCAGCCATGCATCCCTGTGGCTGCTCTTGTTGAAATTACGAAGGGCTGCCCATTTTCCCAACTCCACGAATGTGAAATGCATCAAATCGATGCGTGGAGCATCGATGCTATTGGAATCGATCGTATAATGATGCATCCACTCCGAAGAGCCCGGAACCAGATGTTCCTGCAACAGGCAGAGGGTATATACGGGCTGTAGCATTAGAAAACTACCACCGGACTGCTGTTGGCGGGAAATGATGCGAGCGGCGTTCCAAACCATTCGATGGAGCATGGCTGAGACACGACGCACCTGCATCTCCACGATGAAATGTCGGCCTTCCGAATCCATGCAGCGGACATCGACGATACCCAGCCGACCTTCTTCCACATCGTCTTGCAGTTCCTCGGGCAAATACTTGAGTCTGACGATGGGTTTTGTTAGAGGAAGGAAACTGTTCAATAGGTGCATCAACGACTTCGGCTGGTTGTGGAAGATATGCTTGAAGAGCCGATCGCTGCAAGGGTCCAACATAGAGTGCCTTGAAAGGGCAAGCTAAATACTGGGGGAAGCGTAACCAAGTGTGAAAATCCTTATGCATGGTTTTTTTCATCATCAGATTATGCGAAATCATCACGGCCGGATGTGCCGAAATACAGTACTCGCGGGGGAGGAGATATTTAAGAAACTTCGGTACATTGGAATCATGAAAACAGTCTTCGCTGCCACACAAACCCGGCTCACGGCCACCCTCGGAGCATGGCTCTGCCTCCTCACCGCAGCATTCGCCCAACCGCTCACTTCGACGCAAATCGACTCGCTCGTGGAACGCAGCCGCAGGACCTTCCAGGTGCCCGGCATCGCCGTCGGCGTCGTCAAGGACGGC
>RGVM01000253.1 GCA_010027295.1 Chitinophagia bacterium | reverse complement strand
CCCTCCGTCGGTTGTCCGGTTAGTCCCGCCCTCACATCGCCCATCATCACGAAGTGTGCATGGATGCCCTTCTCATGACATGACGCTGCGATGCGTGCCACGAGATGCACCCGCTTCTCCGCGGTGCCCCGTCCCGCATACAGGACGCGCAGCGGTCTGCCCGCCGTGTCACGGGGTGTCGCGTCGTCGGGCGTCTCCACTCCGTTCCGGATGTACGTCACCCGTTCCCAGGCGTCTTTGGGGAAGCCCTTTTCGGCATACTGCCTGCGGTGGTCCTCCATCGCCTTGCGGCTGATCATCACGGTGCGTCGGTAGAAGGGCAGGAAGGGGATGCGGATCAGCGAGAAAGTGTTGAAGGAGTGAATGAGCTCGAATTGCGGCACCACAGGGTCGATCCAGGGTGCGCACTTGTAGGCGAAGTTGCACTGACCGTTGAAGACGACCGTGGGACCTGTCTGGCTATTGATGTGGGTCGATACCACGCCCCGCCAGACGAGGTTGCGCCAGTACCGCAGCTTGTCGTCGGTGTAGGCGGAGATGTCGATGACGTCGTGACCGGCGGCGAGGAACAGCGAGCGGAAGCCCTCGTCATGTGAACGCCGCGTGAAGATGATGAGACAGCGTTTGTCGCGCAGCGCCATCGCGATCTGCGCATGCACCTTCTCCGCCCCGCCGGTGTGGTGGAAAGGGAAGAAGAGAAAGGCGTCGTATGTTTTCTTCAGAGGGATGCGCCGGGCCTTCATGCGTCCGAAGATGACAAAGGGGAGGATGCATAAATCCTCCAGTTTCCGCTTCCGTATGTACCAGCTGTACGTCATGCCTTCCCGATCATGCGTTTGCATTCCTTGGCGAGCGCCATGGCCATATCCGATACCATCCACAGGAAGGTCCTGAGCTCGAAGCAGCCGGGTGCAGCTGTCCGTACCCGATAGGACAGGAACCGCCATTTCGCCATCGCCAGGAATCGGAAGATGTTGCGTTGCCGGTTCCGCGTGACGCCCGATGACACGATCCTGTGGCGCAGCAGCGCCTCGTCAAGCTTGTGAATGGTGCGCCCTTCCGCGGCCCAGCGCAACCAGAGGTCGTAGTCCTCCGTGCCCTTCTGCTCCCTTCGGTACCCGAGGCTGCGAATGACCGCGGTCCGGGCCATGATGGTGGGATGGGCGATGCAGTTGTTGCGGGGCAGGAAGCGCCGGATGGCCTCGGGAGAGACGTGCCTCGCATCGTCGGCCCAGAATCCGAGGCTGTGGTCCCGCTCGTCGATCAGCTCCACGCGGGTCGCCACCATATCGACTTCGGGATGGGCTTCCAGGTAGTCCACCTGACGGCTGAACCGTTCCGGCAGGCAGAGGTCGTCCCCATCCATCCGGGCGGTGTATCGCCCCCTTGCCAGGTCGAGCCCGCGGTTCAGGGATGCGATGAGGCCGAGGTTCCCGCCGTTGTCGACATGGCGGATCCGTTTGTCGTCGATGTCGTCAAGGGTGCTACGACTGCCGTCGGTCGAGCCGTCGTTGATCAGGATGAGCTCGAAATCGTCGAACGTCTGCGCCAGCACGCTCTCCACGGCCGCCCGCAGGTGGACGCCGGGGTTGTAATAGGCCAGCACGACGCTCACGACGGGCGCATCCATTCACGCAAGTTAGGCATTATTCAGAGCGAGGCGACCCGTTCCGCCACCGCTTTGGCAATGTTGCGCCAATGGTAGCGGGTGTGGAAATCTGCAGGCGTGCGCCCGCCTTCCCGGAGGGCTTCTAAGACGAGTCGACAGAAGGCCACCATGTCGCCATCGGGTGCCACGCGCAGGATGCCCGAGGCGGGATCCACCTCGATGCCCTCGGCGCTGTGCTGCATCGTCACCACGGGCAGCCCCCAGGATATCGCCTCCATGTTCTTCACCTTGATACCGCCCCCGCTGTCCACGGGGTTGAGGAGCAGGTCGCAACCTGCGAGGTACCGGCCGATGTCATCCACGTATCCGAGGAAACGGTAGTCGGGGTCGGTCAGCGTGTGTAGGTATTGGAAGGCGGGATCCTCTATCCGTCCGCAGGCCAGTAGCCTGAACGGCTCGGTAGTGCTTGCTCGCAGCCTCGGGAGTACCTCGCGCACCAGCAGCACCAGTGCTTCCGCGTTGGGGGCGTAGTCGAGCGTGCCGGTGAAAAGCAGCAGCCGCGTGTCATCCGACAGGCTGAGCTCCGACAGGATCCGCGCCCTCGACGTACGATGCTCGGCTTCCGTCCTGGACGCGTCACGACGGACCCCGAACGGCACCACCATGCACTTCGCCGCTGCAATGCCGAAAGCCCTGCAGGCATGGTCGCGGTCGGCGGCGGTCTTGAAGAGTACCAGGTCTGCACTCCGGCAGGCCAACCGCTCCAGCAGGCGCAACAAGGGCCAGCCGCGGTGTCCCATGCGTCGGAACCTCTCGTATTCGATGTTATGCTCGTGAAGGATGATGCGCGTGCCCAGCCATCGCTTCGCCAGCAGGGCAGTGACGGCGTGGTAGCAGTGCTCCACGACCAAGTGCGTGCAGCGCCTGCCGCGGATCTCGCGCAACACACGCAGCCATACCCGCGGGGAGAACACCTGCCAACGGCCCACGGGCAGCAGGGGCAGCACCGTATAGGGTACCTGCCCCGCCTCGTTGTCACGCGAGCATAGACAGGCGATGCGATGCCATTCCGACAGGTGGAGGTTGAAATCGGCGATACCCTTCTGACCCCCGAAACGGGCGGGTAGCACCTTGTACCAGACAAGGCTGAGGATATCCAGTCGCTCCGGCATCATCCATCAGGCGGGATCCGCTCCCTTGCGGACGTATCCCTTCCAGAGTCCGGCCAGCAGGACTAGCACCACCAGCGCCTGGCTGAAGGCCGTCACCTGCCGCCCCGTGGCGTAGGCACTGGGTTCGAAGCGGAACTCGACCTCGTGCTTCCCGGCCGGAACCGACAGGCCGCGCAGCACGTAGTTCGTCCGCACGATCGGGGCCTCCTTGCCGTCGATGAATGCCTTCCAGCCACGGTCGTAGTACACCTCGCTGAACACGGCGAAGCGGTCGCGCGCCGTCTCGGTACGATATGTCACCACGTCGTTCTCGTTCTTCAGGGGGGTGATGCGGGCGCTGCTGTCGGGAGCCGCATCCGTCTTTACCGAGGCTCGGAGCGACTCGTTCACGAAGGCCGTGCGTGCCGGGTCGAAGTCGTTCAGGGCGAGCATCTCCGCCCGCGCATCCTTCACGAACCGGACCTCCTCCACAAACCAGGCGGCGCCCAGCGCCCCGGGATTCCGCTGTGCGACCACGCGGCCCGTGGAATCCTGCAGGATGACATACCTCGTGTTGAGCATGTTCAGCACCGACATGTTCAGGGGCCGGGTCGATAGCTGGTTCTCGATGAGGTCCTGATAGATGCTCAGCTTGGCGGCATGGTAGCCGCCCACGGAGCGGTGGTGGTAGGAGGTGATGGCATCGTTGAAAGTGCTCTGCGTGAGGTTCAAGACCCTGAAATCCGGGTCCTTGTCCTGATGAATAGCGTTGTCGGCCTCGGTCGGCGTGAAGGATCCCTCGAAGTCCTCCGGCTCCATGTAATTCTCGCTGTTCAGGTAGCGACTGCTGACGCCGAGCAGGTCGATCAGCGCCAGCGGCACCATCGCCGCCATCACCAGGTTGCGGCTCAGGGCCTTTCGGTTGTAGAGGAGGATGGTCAGCCAGGCCATGCCCGCCAGCAGGAGCGAGCGGAGAAGGTCGGCGCCGAACATCGACTTCCTGTCGGCGATGACGGCGTCGATGATGTCCTTGCCGAGCCCTGGGTCCTGCGGGTTTACCCCGGAGAGCTGCTGCTGGAGTTCCCGCTCGAAGCCGGCCCTGTAGTCGAAGCCCACATACAGTCCGCACAACAGCAGGAAGACCGCACCCATGGCGATGGCGGTGGAACGCAGTGCACGCTGCACATCCTCACGGCTACGCTCACCCGACAGCAGCTCGTGCAGGGCCATGATGGAGAGCGTGGGGAACAACACCTGAGGGATCACCAGTATCATCGCGGGTGCGCGGAACTTGTTGTACAGGGGGAGGTACTCGAACATGAGGTTGTTGAAGGCGCCGAAGTTCTTGCCCCACGACATGAGCAGTGAGAATACGATGGCCGCCAGCATCCACCATCGGTGGGGTGTCCGCAGGAAGAACATGCCGAAGGTGAACAGCAGGCAGAAGACGGCGCCCAGATACACGGGCCCCGCATGACCGGGCTGCTGGCCCCAGTAGGAGGGTATGTAGCCGTAGACCTGGTTGGCGAAGTCCTGGGGAAGCCCCTTCTCCTGCATGGTCTCCACCAGCTTCGACTGCTCGCCAAGCGGACGCGTCCCGCCCCCGTACATATCGGGTACCAGCAGGGTGAGCGATTCAGCGATACCATAGCTGCCGTACAGGAAGGCATAGCCCGTGTCGAGGCCCCCGCGCGGAGCGGCCTTCACTGCTGTGTCGGCGCCGATCTGCAGCGCCGCCTGCCCACCCCGAATGGTGGCTTTGGAATAATCGTAGGTGGTGAAGAGCATCACCGCATTGGCCAGCACGCCCACCAGCGCCGCCCCCAGCACGATACCGGTCGACTTGAGGAAATCACCGGTCCGGCCGGCCCTGACAGCCGTCCACAACCGCCCGGCACCCATGAAGGCGGCCAGGAGCAGGAAGTAATAGACGATCTGGTAGTGGTTGTGGTAGATCAGGATGGAGCTGAACAGGGCCGTGAGTCCCGCCCCCAGCCAGCGCCTGCCCTCATAAGTCATCCAGACGGCGCCCAGCAGGGC
>RGVM01000252.1 GCA_010027295.1 Chitinophagia bacterium | reverse complement strand
CCGGGAAGCAGCGGGCGGGAGACCTTCGCCTATAGATTTATAAGGGATGCGGCGAAATTACGCGCCTCGCCGTCGCTCTCAAAATAATCGTCGAGCGTAGGCCTTTCAACGAATGGGACATGGGCCAGGGTCCGCTCGATCATGTCTGTCATGTCGAGGAAGCCGATGCGGTTGCGCAGGAACCCGTACACGGCAATCTCATTGGCGGCGTTCAGCACGGCCGGGGCGTTGCCCCCCTTGAACATGGCATCCGTCGCCAGGGCGAGGTTACGGAAGGTGCGGACGTCGGGCGGCTCGAAGTTGAGAGTGGCCGACCGGGTGAAGTCGTATCGCGGGAATGCGTTCGGGATACGTTCGGGATAGGCCAACGCGTACTGGATGGGCAGCTTCATGTCGGGCAGACCCATCTGTGCCTTAATGCTGCCGTCCTCGAACTGCACCATGCTGTGAATGATGCTTTGGGGATGCACCACCACCTGGATGCGGGAGGGGTCGACATTGAAGAGCCATCGGGCCTCGATCATCTCCAACCCCTTGTTCATAAGTGTGGCCGAGTCGATGGTGATCTTGGCGCCCATCGACCAGTTGGGGTGCTGCAGCGCGTGCTCCTTCCTGACGTTGACGAGGAAGTTGGGCTTCCGGCCCAGGAACGGTCCTCCGGAAGCGGTGAGGATGAGCTTCTCGATGCGGTTGTGCGTCTCCCCCACCAGGCATTGGAAGATGGCGGAATGCTCCGAGTCCACCGGTATGATCGGCACACGACCCTCCACCGCGCGCCGCATCACGATGTCGCCGGCGACAACAAGCGTCTCCTTGTTGGCCAGGGCGATGGGCCTGCGCGTCTCGACGGCCTTCAGCGTGGGTTTCAGCCCGGCGAAACCGACGATGGACGCAAGCATCATGTCGTAGTCCGGATGGGCAGCCGCCTCCTCCAGCGCGTCGGGACCCGACATCACCTCGATGCCGCGTGGCAGCAGGGCCTCCCGGACCTCGGCCAGACCTCGCTCCTCCACCAGGACCACCGTGTGGGGACGGTGACGGATGGCCTGCTCGATGAGCAAAGCCGCATTGCTGTGGGCCGTCAGGATGGATGCCTCGAAAAGGTCGGGGTTCTCGCGAATGACATCCAGGGCCTGCGTACCGATGGATCCCGTGGAACCGAAGATGGCTATACGCCGGGGCTTGCGCCCCCGGGTGGACGTGTCGGTCGCTGTCGATGCGGATGTGCCGGTGTTCATGGGTGGAGTTCGGTACCTATGGATGGACGAGATAGGGCTGGAGCCCTTCGGCGAGCACCCTGTCGTTGCTCAGCCGCGGCACCTTGTTCTGGCCGCCAAGCTTGCCCAGGCCTTTCATGTAAGATATGAAGGCGTTGCGACAAAGGGGTCGTATCACCAGCGGACGGAGGATGTTCCCCCGGATCAGGTCGTCGTAATAGATGTTCTTCTCCCGCAGATACCCGTCGACGCGCGCAGCGAAATCGTTCAAGTCGGCAGGAGGCCGCTCGAACTCGACGAACCATTCGTGACAGGACTGCCCGTCACCCGGAAGGATCAGCGGAGCGACTGTGAACTCGACCACTGACGCGGCACATTCCTCCGCCGCGCGCATCAGGCTGTATTCCACCTCCTCTGCGATGACATGCTCGCCGAACGCGGATATGAAATGCTTGATGCGCCCCGTCACCTCTATCCGATAGGGGTCCGTGGACAGGAATCGGACCGTGTCGCCGATGCTGTAGGCCCAAAGTCCGGCGTTGGTCGTCACCACCAAGGCATAATTCACGCCCTTGCTCACCTCGTGGAGGGCCAGGCGCGTCGGATTGGGGTCGAAGACCTCGTTGGCGGGAATAAATTCAAAATAAATGCCGGAGTCGGTGTTGAGGAGCAGTCCCGCTTCCGGATCCCGAGTGTCCTGAAAGGCGAAGAATCCTTCGGAGGCGGGGAAGGTTTCGAGCGTGTCCAACTCCCGCCCTATAGACTGCATCAGGTTCGCCCGGTAGGGGCGGAAATTAACACCCCCGTGCACCAGGATGGAGAAATTGGGAAAGATATCCTTTACCGGCCGGCCCGTCCGGGCCGTGAGCCGGTCGAAATACATCTGTATCCACGGGGGGATCCCGCTGATCAGCGTCATGTCCTGCCCCAGTGTCTCCCCGATGATCCTGTCGAGCTTCTCCTCCCAATCCTCCGTGCAGTTGGTCTCATAACTGGGCAGCTGGTTGCGACGAAGATAACTCGGCACATGGTGGTTCACGATGCCGCTGAGCCGGCCCGTCGGAATGCCCCCCACCCGCTCCAGCTCGGGCGAGCCCGAGAGGAAGATCATCCGCCCACTCGCAAAGGCATGGTTGCCCGTCTCCGCCATATAGCAGAGGAGGGCATTGCGGGCCGTATTGATATGGTTGGGGATGGAGTCCCTGGTTATTGGAATGTACTTGACCCCGCTTGTCGTGCCCGAGGTCTTCGCGAAATAGATCGGCTGCCCCTTCCAGAGGACGTTGTGACGCCCCTCCTTGATCCGCGCGATCCAGGGCTTGAACTGCTCATAGTCCCTCACCGGTACGGCCTGGCGAAAAGTCGCCCCATCGATCACCTCTGCCAGCCGATGCTCCGCGCCGAATTCGGTCTGTCCGCCCGTCACCAGCAACTGCCGGAGAATGCGGCGCTGATCCTCGACTGCCGTCATCATACCCTTCCGGATCTGCTTGTGCACGTAACTGGCGAATGGCCGGGCCAGGAAGGATCGTATCTTCATGCGGATTGCCTGAGCGGAAGCAAATATACCCCCATCCGGAGTGAAAAGCCCGGGAGGCCTTTTTTTTTCGAAGAGAAAGGGGTTTTTCAGGGAAAACATTACCTTTGCCGTCCTAAAATCAACGTTAGATCATGTTCGCAATTGTCAAAATAGCCGGACAGCAGTTCCGCGTCAGTGTTGGGCAGAATCTCTATGTGCCCCATATCTCCGGCAACGCCGGTGACAAGGTCTCCTTCTCCGACGTACTTCTCCTCGAGGACGGCGGCAAGACCACCGTGGGACCCGATCTCAAGGTCAGCGTGAACGCCGAGATCGTCGGGGAACGTAAAGGTGACAAAGTCATCGCCTTCAAGATGAAGCGCCGCAAGGGCTTCCGCAAGAAGATTGGACACAGGAAACTCTACACCCAGATCCGTATCGGCAGCATCGCCTGAGATACACACATTACAACACACCCAAACCGCATACCATGGCTCACAAGAAAGGCGAAGGCAGTGTAAAGAACGGCAGGGACTCCGAGAGCAAGCGACTCGGCGTGAAGATTTTCGGCGGTCAGCCCGCCCTCGCAGGTAACATCATCCTCCGTCAGCGCGGGACCGTCTATCATCCAGGCAAGAACGTAGGTGTCGGCAAGGACTTCACACTCTTCGCCCTCACGAACGGTCTGGTGCAGTTTCGCAAGACGCGTGGCGATAAGACCGTCGTCTCAATCGAAGCGCTGCAGGTCGCTGAATGACCTCGTCCTCCATCGCGGGTTAAAAAAAATTTTGCGGAATATTAAAGTGTATCTACTTTTATTCCGCATTTTTTTTCTACTAACCCATTAAATTAAAAAAAATGGCAACCGCGAAGAAGGCAGCCCCCAAGAAGGCCGCCGCAAAGAAAGCCGCCCCCAAGAAGGCCGCTGCTAAGAAAGCCGCCCCCAAGAAGGCTGCTGCCAAGAAAGCCGCCCCCAAGAAGGCTGCTGCCAAGAAGGCTTGACATTAGACCTTATCCCTATCAGGTCCCGCCGTATGGCGGGACTTTTTTTTGCTCTTACTGCAGCATATTCCAAAGGGCCAGCGACTCCAAGCACACCCGACCGATGGCTGATCGGTCTTCTTCCATAGGGCTGGGAACTATCAGGCTGGTCTCGCATCCTCGATCGGCGGATTGCACCGACATCCATACTTTTGGGTCATCCACCGCCCAGAAACCTGCGGATGGGAAATCCTCCTTCCAACCAAGCTCTGACGACACACATGGACAATTCAGCGATCGCAGACCGCTTCACCCTGCTCTCCCGCCTCATGGATATCCATGGAGAAAACCCGTTCAAGACGAAATCCTATGCCTCAGCCGCCTACCAGATCGACCAGCTGAAGCTGCCGCTCGCGGGCATGGACCAGACACGCATCGCAAATCTGAAAGGCATCGGCGCCTCGACTGCAGTGAAAATTACCGAGATCCTGGAGACGGGCTCTCTGAAAGCCCTCGACGATATCCTCGCGAAGACGCCGCCCGGCATACTGGAGATGATGGAGGTGAAGGGACTCGGTCCGAAAAAGATCGCAACCATCTGGCATGAGATGGGTATCGAATCCATCGGAGAACTCCTCTACGCATGCCAGGAGAACCGCCTCATGCTCTTCAAGGGCTTCGGCGCACGCACCCAGCAGAACGTGCGGGAAGCCATCGAATTCCTGCTCAGGCACCGCGACAGGGCTCTCTATGCGGACGCGGAACCCAGGGCAGCCGAGTTGACGGCCTTTCTGCAGGACCGATGGCCGCATGCCATGCACTCGTCTTCGGGTGCCTTCCGACGCCAATGCCCGGAACTGGACAGGATTGATTTCGTCACCACCACTCCCTTCGCGGAACTCGCGGAATCCCTCATCGCGGCAGGTATCGCCGACAGGACGAGTGCGGACGGGGACGTCCTCACCGCCGACAAGGACGGCTGCATCCCCTGCGTCTTCCATACATGCTCCACGGCGGACTTCGGCACCCGTCTCTTCCAAACCACGGGGAGCACCGCCTTCCTGGAACATTGGACCCTCACAC
>RGVM01000251.1 GCA_010027295.1 Chitinophagia bacterium | reverse complement strand
GCCGCCCGCAGGTACCCTTCGAACGGCCCTGTCCGTCGGGAAGGTCAGACCAAGTCCCTCCAGCGTGACGGCCCGGGTCTCATGCAGCAGGATCACGGGCAGCTCCTTCTGCGTGGGAATCCGAAGCCCCGACATCCGGCTGTCGCGCACATCGTCCATCACCACGGCAGGTCGGAAGTCATCCGCCCGGTAGCGCAGCGTCACGTTGCGGAATACCACGCCCTCGGCATGCCGAAGGTAGAAGCCCCAGGCGGGGAGCTCCCCGAACATCGAGAACTCCGGGTACTGGGCGCGGTTCTCGGGCACACGCCCGAGGTCTTCGAGGGGGATATGGGCCACCGACCTGTCACCGCCACCGCCGTAGGTGATGTCGACATCCTCTAGCACGACGTCCTGCACCGGGAAGCCGGGGAGTCCGGCGATGGAGGAGGGCAGAAGGTTGTAGGGCAGGAAGGGATGGCCGTAGATATGGTAATGGGATGGGCGGATGGGCATACGGTCGAAGCCGGGATTCAGGTGGTCGGGCGGCCCTTCGATGGGATAGCCCTGGTCGGGCTTGAGGAGCGGTATCTCGGCCTTCACATCCGCGATGCGGACCTTGCGGAGGACGCCCGGAAGGCCGTCCGTGTTGCGATGTCCGCGACGGATGAAGATGGCGTTGCCTGTGTTTCGGGCTGTGACGTGGCGAATGTCGATGTCCTCCACGAGTCCGCCGTCGACGGCCTCGATGGCGATGGCGGAGCGGTAGGTGTCGAACACGGTGAGGTTTCGCAGGGTGATCCGTCGGAAGCCGCCGTGGCTGGCGGTGCCGAGCTTGAAGGCGCTGGCGCTGGACCGGACGGTGTTGCTATCTATGTAGACGTCCTCGCAGCCGAGGCGCGGGTCCTCCGACTTGAGGCAGATGCCGTCGTCGGACGAGTTGATGAGGCAGTTCGTGATGCGCACGTGCCGCGAGTCGGTGACGTCGAGCCCGTCGTTGTTCCAGTAAGCCGTGCTCTGCACCGTGACGCGGTCGATCACGACGCTGTCGCAGTCACGGTAGTCCTGCACCCAGTCGGTGGAATTCTTCAGCGTGACGCCGGACACCCGCACATTCCGGCACTGGAGCAGGAAGATGTCCATGATGCGACCGCCGGGGCGCTTGTACAGCCAGATGCTGTCCTGCTGCAGTTCCCCGCTGCGAAGGCGCTTGAAGAGTTCGAGCATATACTCCTGCCCCTGCCCGTCGATGACGCCCTGCCCCGTGATGGAGATGTCGCGCGCGCCCTTGGCGGATATGAAGCCGCGCATCCATCCAACCTTGTTGTAAAGTGTCGGGTTTGGACTGGCCAGCAGCCGGGCACCCTTCTGCAGGTGCAGTTCCACGCCCGATTTGAGCACTAGCGGTCCGCTGAGGAAGTTGCCGGGGGGTACCGTCACGCGGCCGCCTCCGCGGGCGGAGACCCCGTCGATGACGGACTGGATGACGGCGCCGTTGTCAGTCTCGCCGTCGGCCAGTGCGCCGGCCCTCAGAATGCTGACATCCTTCTGCGCCCGCAGATCCGCGCAAAGTACCATCCAGGGGATGGCGAACAAGAGGGTGGCACGTATATACATGTTGATGGATAAGGGTTTGACAGGGCCACACACGCATACTCATTGCCGATGGCAGGACAGCTTGACAACAGCCCTGCATGACGCGCATGCAAACATATGAAGGTAGGGATTCAACGGACATAGCCGCCCACCGACGGGCTGAAGGCCCGGTTCATGGACGGGCGGGACAGGACAGTGACTAGAGGATGCCCATCCTGCAACTCGGCAATGGGTAAAGATACCCTCGCTATGTTCGCATCATGCAATACATGGGTAAACCACCTGAATGACAGCCGCACAGATAAACCATTTGCAAAGATTCATGTTTATCAAACCATCTAACTAACATTGATGATTATGCGAATATTGAATATTCCATTCCTCATGTTCGTCATGGCATTTTCGTCAGCCATGGCACAGCAGGACAGCACGGACAATTTCGACTACAGCCAGTTCGGGGATGCCGAAGGCGTCAAGCGCTATTGCAACCAGAAGGTGCTCAATCAGACGCCGACGCGCATCGTCAGCATCGGATACGAGCGATATGGGGAGTTCCACATGCCGGGCATCCCCGTGTCGGCCATGTTGCCGGCCATGCAGGACTTCCACGTCAACGCCGTCTCGAATATCAGGGCGCAGGTGAGCATCCCGGTCGTATCCACCAACAAGGTAATCTGGCAGTTGGGCGCCAGTTACTGGGGCAGCCGCTTTCAGATGGCGAACCCCGGCACCAACCTCTTCACCAAGGCGCTGAACACGCATACCATGACCAGCGCCGGGATCAATACTCTTGTCTTCAAGCCCCTCAACGAGAAGAACTTCCTCATCCTGCAGGCCAGTATCGACGCCAACGGCGTCTTCCATGACATGGGCGACATCAGCGGCAAGGCCATCACGGTGAGCGGTACTGCCATCTACGGGTGGAAGACCTCCGAGAAGAACATGATTGGAACCGGTATCGCCCGCACCTACCGCGCCGGACAGGTCATTCATGTGCCGGTGTTGCTGTGGAACCGGACCTTCAACGACCATTGGGGGATGGAACTGCTTCTACCCGCCCGTGGCCACGTCCGCTACAACTTCTCCACAACAAGCATGCTGCAGGCAGGTTTCGAGCTGGAGGGCAACCAGTTCTGGATGTCCCTCGCCAATAGTCCGACAGGCACGGTCTACCTCCAGCGGGGCGAACTCAAGCCCAGGATCATGTGGGACAGGAAGATCGCCGGCTTCATCTGGCTCAACGCACAGGCCGGCCTCCGTTACAACTGGCGTTTCGATGCGATGAACGCCAAGGACGCCCGCGACCAGAAACAGCGCTACTTCACTTCGAATCTGGGAAACCCGATGTATTTCGCGGTCAGCCTGAACTTCGTCACACCTTAGTCGAGAGATACACCGAATGAAAAAGCCCCGTCCAGGACGGGGCTTTTTGATTGGATGAAAAGTCAGTCACTTCGCGACCTGCCTCGTCCATACGTCTGTCCGGCCGATTAACGAAACACCGATGTAGCCGCGCACTTCCAGGGTATTGGGGCTCGTCATACGGATCGTGCAGGAATAGGTGCTGCCGTTCTTGGGGTCGTAGATATTGCCGTCGTCCCAGGTGTTGTCCTCCTTGTAGACGAAGCCCCAGACGTTGATCAATCCCAGTATGGGACGGGTCCGAGACGCCTCTTCGGGATGGTTCTTGTCGACCTTGGGCTTTCCCGTCTCGGGGTCGTTGGGCTCCTTCAGCCAGACAACCTTGCCCTGGTGCTTCTCTCCGTTCTTGTAGATGCGTACCATGGCGGTGCCTTCACCGGTCTTCCATACACCCACGATATCGTCTGCACTTGAGGGAGCCGCCGTGAAGGAAGCACCGAACAGGATGGCGACCGAACAGGCGATGACAGAGAAAAGTATGCTTTGCATCCGGCTTATTCTTTTTCCGGGTAGAAATCGGCTCTTATTCATATTCATTTTTGTTTCGAATACAAACATAAAAAAAGCCCATTGGTTTGCACCAATGGGCTCGGGGTGGAGCTGGCGGGAGTCGAACCCGCGTCCAAACATATCCGCCACAGGGTTTCTACATGCTTATTCCGGCATTGCTTGTCGGGGAGGCACTGGAACCGGACGCACCGATGTCTCCCGTAGCTGGATGGTCTTGAGCAACGGTCACAGCCTTCCGTTGCAGCAACCCGTGTTCTTTTTAAGTCGGCGGCGGAACTTGGTCACAGGTCTACCCGTTCGGCGGCCCTAATGGATACCCAATCGCTGATTAGGCAGCCATGGCAAACTCAGTGTTGCCAGTTGTGTTCGGCCGATGAGATTAAAGTGCGGGACGGCCATCGCACTGCATGCTTTCCTGCAAAGATCTATGCTGTCAAAACCGGTCAGCCCCGGAGTGCAAAGGTAGCTCAATTCCGTGGAGCCCAGGGGTATGCGGATTGTGAATTTTTTCCCAATCCGCTGTGTCGCGGGCCGGGCACGCACCCGCATCACCGCTGGTAGGTGGCAGTGGAACTGGCCCCCGACGTGTCCACCAGGGTGTATGTGTACCGGCCCGCGGCATCCCAGCTGTAATGGACATACCCGTTGCGGTTACCGATGCGATAGGTCAGCGAATAGGCGTTAGTGCCGGTGGACTTGAACTCCGTGATCACAGCCCCGCGAAGCGGAGTGGTGGCCGGCCTTGCCGGCTTGGCGAAGGCCTGGGGCAGTATCTGGTTCTCAGGCGCCGGCGTGGCAGGGTCCAGGCTGACCTTCCCCCGCATCGCACCGATCACGTAGGGGTAGGTTGATGTACCGTGGTAATGGTAGACGGCATTGCTCAGCCCATGGCCATGGCAGGTATCTAGACCGGCCATGGGTGAACCGTCCGGTTCCTTCTCCCCATAGACGGCGAAGCCATCGAGGGCGAAGGCGATCGGCAAGGCCGCGTTCGCAACCGAGAGATGCATGGGTGCCGCATGGTAGTGGTAGTCGTCGGCCCGGCCGCAGTGCCCGCCCCACTGGTCGAGTTCCCCGATGGCATAGGAATCCTCGCCCCGGTTGTTCAGGGCGTTGAAGATGGGGATGCCGTTGACGGCGATGGCCACCGCGCCCTTCATCAGATTGGAGCGCGTACTCAAAGGGGTCGCGGCATACTCGGGCTGCAGGGGGACCGACCAGCTGTTCGACCCGGAGTAAGGCTGCGGGATCGGTACCTGCTGCTGCGCGGGGTGCCAGCGCTCGCCGACTGGC
>RGVM01000026.1 GCA_010027295.1 Chitinophagia bacterium | reverse complement strand
GTTCTTTGGCGGCCCAGCCTCCGGAGATGCCGGAGCCGACCACGATAGCGTCGAAAGTGTTGACGGGCATCGGGAATGTTTCAGTGAATATAGCGCATCACTTTTGGAAAATAAGAGAGACCGGCTGAAATGCAGACCTACTTTTTTCGGAACTTCATCTCATGAAGAAGACGCTACTGGTCATTTGCGGTCTGCTGGTCTTGCTCGTAGGACTCAGCTATACGCCCCAGCTCTCGCATCTGCGGAATTTCGCCATCTGGGGCGTGCATTCGATCCACGACTACCGGACGCATCCTGTACGGAGCATCCCTCCCTCTGACAAGCCGCAGCCCTGGCCATACGACAGTCTCTACAACCGGGGTGCCATCCCTGACAGCCTGATGGCGATCATCGATTCGAACGACACGCATGCCTTCCTGCTGATCCGTCACGGTCGGATCGTCTATGAGCGGTATTGGGACGGCTATGACAGCCTGCGCCTCAGCGGTTCCTTCTCGGCGGCGAAGAGCATCATTTCGCTGCTGGTGGGGATTGCGCTCGACGAGGGACGCATCCGTTCGTTGGAGCAGCCGGCCGGCGACTTCCTGCCGCATTTCCGTACGAACGGCTTGGAGAAGATCCGCATCAAGGACCTGCTCACCATGAGTTCGGGCACCAACTACGACGAGGGCGACAAGGGCTATTTCAGCATGAACGCCAGCGGTTATTACGGCGACAACGAGGAGTATCTCATCTCCCGGATGGCCTACAAGGAGGACCCCGGTGTGTATTGGAGCTACCGCAGCGGAGATACCCAGGTGCTGGGACTGATCGTCGAGAAGGTCTTCGGCAAGAGCATCTCGGCATTGGTGGCAGAGCGGTTCATGCAACCCATGGGCGCCGAGAAGGAGTCGTTGTGGCTGTTGGACGGGGGTAGCAACCATGAGAAGGCCTTCTGCTGTTTCAACGGCATTGCGCGCGACTATGCCCGTTTCGGCCAGCTGGTGTTGAATGGAGGGAAATGGGGCGGCAAGCAGATCGTATCCGAGAGCTACGTGAAGGCGGCGGTATCGCCGGCATCGCATTTGAAGGACCGGACGGAGAACGACGCGCCCGTAGACTACTACGGCTATCAGTATTGGATCGTCAACCATCGCGGCGTGACGTCCTATGCCATGAACGGCCTGTTCGGACAGTACGTGTTCATGATCCCCGAGAAGGATGCCGTGCTGGTACGCCTGGGCGAGTCGAAGGTCGTGAAGCCGATCCACCACCATCAGCCCGAAGTGTACTCCTATATCGACGCTGCGCTGGCCTTGATGGGCGAGTAGGACGATATTTGGACGATTGCGGACTAGGACATATTTTTGCAATCCTTTATTAGGGGGTGCGGTAGCTCAGTTGGTAGAGCAATGGACTGAAAATCCATGTGTCGCCGGTTCGATTCCGGCCCACACCACGAAGGAGACCCGGCAGAGATGCCGGGTTTTTTTTTATCTATTTCGGAAGATAGCTGTGGGAGAATGACCAGAAAAGGGTGAGGTTCCACATGAAATCGCGACTGCCGGGGATCTTGGATCGGAGCTCCTTGTTGAGGGTGGATTGCAGGGAAAATCCGGAGGAGGGATGGGAGAGTCTAATGTTCGATGCCAGATACATGCCCTCCTTCCCGTCGAGGTACAGGTAATAGAGTTGGGGAGCCACGCTCAGTCGGAACTCCGGAGACAGTTCCAGGTTCGTCAATGATGCGTTCAGGGCCAGGAACTGCATGACCAGCGGTCCGTCCTGTTGCAATCCCATGCCCCTCAGGTAGTAGGGACTGACGGAGAAATGTTTCGATATCCGCAGGCTCGGCGCCAGTTCATAGGCGAAGAAGCGTCGGGCCTGGGTGATCTCCCATGACTTTCCATTATCCGTGACGGTTCGGGTGGCGAGGTTGTAGGCCGGGTGGACGCCGGTCGACATACTGAATCTGCGTCCTTCGGTTATACGATACCGGAACCAAAATAGCATCGAACCTTTCTTTGCGTCCAGGGTGAGTCGGATATCGGGGTCGAAGGAGAGTCGGCCCTTTCGGACCGAGAAGATCAGATTGGTGGCGGGTGCGTTGAGAGAAAACGTGGGTACGATGGAAATGCCGTTGTTGGTAAGTCCGATGTTGCCGCTGACCTGCAATGGGTTCTTCAGGCTGTCATGTATGGACTGCGCGTGAAGGGAAGCGCTACCAAGAAGGGCTGCCAGGATGAAAAAGAATCTCGCTGTCATGTGATATGTTATGGATGGATGTCCGGGCTGGTTGATCATGCTTTTTCGGATATGCAAAGATGTCATGGCATACTTTGTCATTCAATATCCTGATTCCTGATTCTCCTACCATTTTTCCGGAAATCAATGACAGAATGCAGTCACCATGATATCGGACTTCAGATTTTCGTGACGGCAACATCCATAGTTACACATCGTGAGAATGGATAGTTGGAACGAATAGAATGAACTTCATGGCACGCGGAAGCTTCATCCGCTTTAGACTGTTCCCAACTGTCCTTGCATATTGGCATTTGAGCGGGTGGTATGATACCTTTACAGCCTCAAACGATTGCCATGTCTATGCAGCGTTCCTATACGGACGGTTTCTTCGATATTGGCGGAACCCACGGTTTCCTACCCCGTTCGCTTCCGATGGAGAGACTGACAGGCGTCTATGCGCCGGTGCAGGAGATCCTCGACCGAATGCCGGTGCAGCTGCCAGACGGCGGTCATGGACTGCTGCATCATACCGATGCCATCGCAGCCGCGGTCGATGCGCTGCCTGACCTGACCGCTTCGGTCGAAGCCGAGCATGACATCTTCATGGTACAGGCGCTTTTCCGAGGGTATGGATTCCTGCTCTCCGCCTATACGCTGGAGCCCTCCTTCCAGCATTTCCGCAAGACGGGTGCCTACGGAAAGGCCAGGACGGTCGTGCCCGTTCAGGTCGCACGCCCCTTCGTGACGGCATCGCGCAAGCTCGAAGTGCATCCCTGGCTCGACTACCATTATGCATATTCCCTCGGGAACTATCGGAAGAAGGACCCGAAAGGCGGGCTGACATGGGAGAACCTCGACATGTGCGTGCGCTTCTCGGGTCAGCCTGACGAAGTGGGCTTCATCATGCTGCATGTCGACATCAACCAGTTCTCGCCGGCACTGGTAGGTTCGGTGATGGATACCCTTGACGCCGTAGAGCGCAATGACACACCGGCGATCCAGGCCGCCATCGCCAGGAACCACGCCACGATGAAATCCATGAACGAGCGCAGGAAGCAGATGTGGAAGGCGTCCCGATGGACCCACTACAATGATTTCCGCGTATTCATCATGGGCGTGAAAGGCAATGAGGAGATCTTCGGCGACGGGATCGTGTATTCGGGCGTTTGGGAGGAACCACACCAATATCGTGGCCAGACGGGCGCGCAGGACGATATCATCCCCATGGAGGACATCTTTTCCGGTGTCACGGCGTACTATCCGAAGAACGAGCTGACCCGTTATCTCTACGACCTGCGGACCTATCGGCCCAAATGCGTGCAGCGCTTCTTCACCGACCTTGGCGAGACGGTCGACCAGTGGGGGGAGCGGGGTCTGGCGGGCCATCTCTTCGAGACCGGCCGCAGCGAGGCCTTATGCCACCTGTTGGGCATCCTGGAGGAGATCTATCATTTCCGGAACGGTCACTGGCAGTTCGTGCAGAAGTATATCATGTCCAACACGCCGTACGGGAAGGCCACCGGTGGCACGCCCATCACCAGCTGGCTGCCCAATCAGCTCAGGGCCGTCATGAATCAGATGGAATGGGTCATCGGGTGCATAGACACCCTCGGCGAGCCGGCCGATGCGGCGGCATCCGCGATCCTGCGGGCCAACAAGGCCACCCTGGACCACAAACGCCTACTGCTGGAGGAACAGCTGGCCATGGTCGAAAAGGAGAAATACTCCCCCGAAGAAGTATTCCGCCTGAACGAGAAATTCAACCTGAAGGATCAGCCGGAGTAAGAGCAGTCCTCATCGGCATCTGTCCAGGCATGCCGGCCGGCTTCAGTCTTCATCCTTCGGGAGCTCCATACCATCCGGATCGTATGTTACCAGGTTGTAATAGACGACTTCCCCGCCATCCACCATATGCCGCATCCGCATCCGGTCGAGCATGCCTTCTTCGCCGGGCATGACCGATTGTCGGACAAGGGAGAAGTGGAAGAGTCGGAAGAGTGCGTAGAACCCATGGATGCCGAGGCCGCGCAAGGGGTCTTCGGGTGTCAGGCCCCTGCCTTCCATCATCTGTCTGCAACCGGATTCAATGAGGGCGAGATCTTCGGCGTCCAGATCGGTGGAAGGTTCACCGAAGGCATCCCGGCTCCGATAGGCATCGGCGCCCATTTGAAGGAAAAGGTATGCTTTGGAGAAGAAGTACGGGAAACGGTTCACCATCGCCATTTCCTCCATGTCATCGGACATGCCATCCATGACTTCGTCCATGAGATCGTTCAATTCCATGGCATCAGTTTTAATAGTGTACGGGATAGGGTCTAACGGAAGGTATGGGTTTCCCTTGAACTGTGATGTATTCCGGTTGTATTTTCGTCGAGTGTACCCCGCCAGGACAAGGCGGGTATTCGAATGCCTAACGATAGCCGATCCCAATCCCGATGATCGACTTTCCGATACACCGATTCCGGCCCCGTCTGATCGATCTGCGCCTGTATGTCTACCAGATGGCGAACGATCATTTCGGCCTGTCCGACGATCTGGCCGATCTGATCCGCGAGAGATGCGGGGAGCTCTCCGCGTACGCCATCGATAGCCTGGATGAGGAGGCTTTGAGACAGATACTGGGCGATCGCCTACCTGATACCCTTTTCGTGTTCTCCACCAGCGCAGCGGAACAGCATCCCCTGCTGCGGGATCTTGCGTCGGAGCACACGCTCTACGATCTGCTGTTCAAGTCGGATTTTTTCGAGGATAGTCCCGTCCTGTACACCGGCATCCAGCAAGTATCTTTCGACCGTGACGGGATGGTGGTGATGATCTCGTACATGGATCAGATCTATACGCTCTGCCGGCGTGATGGCAAACCGTTGACCGGTCACTGCCACGACCTTGATATCGGCATGCAGGGCAGGGTGCTGTCACGCAGCTCCTCCGACCCGATATGGGAGTACCACCTCTACGACGGGCATCTGATGAATGAAATGGAAACCGGGGCGCTGGGTGTGGAATGGGAGTTTCCCGATATCCGCGACAGGGACGTCATACCGCAGATGTTCGAAGATCCTTCGGAGTTTGCACAGTATTATCCCGACTTGCACCCAGGTGATGCTCAGGCCACGGCATTGTTCCTGCACAACGATCCCCATGCCTGGAGGGTGTTGGATGCCTATTATCATGACGAGCCCGACCTGGCGATTGAGGCGGTCAATGCCAACCTCGTTGCCTACACGAAACTGTCCAGGAGGCTGCGGGATGACAGGGACTTCACCCTATCCCTGCTCGACAGTCTCGAAGAGCCGGGCAGGCTGTATCCCTATCTGAAAGATGCACTGCAGCGGGATCGGGAGATCGTGGACAAATGCTATCTGTATTGTCCGGGTGCGTTGCGCAGGATCGGAGTCATCCATGACAGGGAGGTATTCCGGAGGCTGTTCCGGGAGGCCCTGCGGTTTGATTCATCGAGCTATCTGGAGCTTGCCGATGCGTCGATCCGGGCCGACCGGGACTTCATCCTGGAGTTGGCATCCTACGACTGGGAAGTCATTCTGCATAGCACGCCGGAGATCTATACCGACATTCATTTTGTGGAACAGGTCGTATCCAGGTACCTGGTGGCTGAAGCGGAGCGGAGACCGTCAGGGTGGGAGGGTGACGATCTTCCCTTCTGATCTCCTCATTCTGGAGTACGAATAGTACCGGTAACCGAGAATATCCAAGGAAACAATCCAAACTCAGATCTTATCATGGAGCCGATAAGCAAGGACAGTCATGAGTCAGCGGGTTCGGTGAGGAGCACCGATGTCTTCAAGCTGGCCGTCATACGCATCCTGGGTCGACCCGGTGGCCTCGACCTTCTGCTGAAGAACCCCGAGTTGGTCGAGACCATACCCGTGCGTGAGATCTTTCGACGTCTCAGCGAGGAGGATATCGCGCGCGTGTTGGATTCTCCGGTTGCGGAGCGTCTGGTGGGAGAGCGCGGGGAAGAGCTGATAGCCTTGTTGACAGAGCGGAAGCAGTCGATCGATAGCCGCCTGCAGGCTTTGCGCGACGCCACCGGCGAACGAGGAAAGGACGCCGCGCCCCCCGGGCTATGAGCTTTTTGTTACACGATTTATCCTAAATTCAAAGAAAAGATTCCACATGGAGAAGCAGAATTTCAAGAACCACGTGCGCATCGTGAAGGGATTCCATCGACTGGCCGTTCCGCTGAACCTTGTTATCCTGATCGGTTCCCTGGTGAACCTGTTCCGTTCTTCGGAAGAGAACCTGTATTCCGCCTCCCTGATCTGTGCCATCTCCTTCCTGTTGATGCTGCTGGCATGGTATATCAGGACCTTTCCACTGAAAGCGCAGGACAGGGCCATCCGAGCGGAAGAGAATTTCCGGCATTTCATCCTGACGGGCAAGGTGCTTCCCGCCGGGCTTCGACTGTCTCAGATCATCGCCCTTCGCTTCGCGTCCGACGAGGAGTTTCCCGCTTTGGCGGAGAGGGCGCTACGGGAGAAGATGGGCAACAAGTCCATCAAGAAGGCGATCCAGCAGTGGAGGGAGGACAACGACAGGGTATAGGAGTGGATGGGGAGATTCCTTTTTTTCCGCTACTTTACTGAGCCGGATGACAGAAGCCGGCCGATGTCCCTGATGCGTTCCATGTCTTTTCGTCGTATGCCATCGAAGGTGGTGATGGGTATCGCCGGTGTGGTTTCGGCGCTGACCCTCTCGATGCAGGTGTTTGCCCAATCGCCGGAGCCGACCCCGGCATTCTGGCTGTGGCGCTTGCTGGGACGTCTGCATCCGATGGTGGTGCATTTTCCCATCACGTTGGTCTTTCTGGTGGTGCTTTTCGGGGCGATCGACAGGTATCGCGGCGCGGGTGTGTTCCGTACCACGACGGGTATCCTGCTGCCGGTGTCAGCCATCAGCTCGATCCTGGCGATGTTGTTGGGACTGTTGCTTGCCAATACGGAGGAGTACGGGTCGGAGACCCTTCCCTGGCATCAGTGGACGGGCATCGTGACGACGGTGCTGGTGGCCGCGGCCGCATTCCTTCATCGGAGAAAAAGGGAGAACGCCGCCTGGGTCGTTTCCATCATGGCCGTCGCGGGGGTAACGCTGACCGGCCATTTCGGGAGCCAACTGACGCATGGGGAGGACTATCTGAGTTCGGTCATCCCCTCTCGGGAGGCTGGTTCGGCCGAGGACGAAGAGGAGGGTGCCCGCTTCATTCCCGTCAAGGGTGTGCTCGACGAGGAGCAACTGGTGATGCTGAATGTGGAAGTTCGGTCCATCTTTGCCCACAAGTGTTACAGCTGCCATGGGCCGACACGGATGAAGGGCGGGCTTCGGCTCGACAGCCGGGAGGGCATCTTCGCGGGCGGGGAGCACGGTCCCGTGATTCGTCCCGGACAGTCCGAGGCAAGCGAGCTCATCAGAAGGGTCAGTCTGCCCCGGGGTCATAAGGAGGCCATGCCTACGAAGGGCAACGGGTTGACGAGGGAAGAAATAGACCTCCTCACGTATTGGATATCGAATGGGGCGCCCTGGCCCAGCGGACCGACGCGCAGTCTCTTCCGTACCGCGGCCCTCGAGCCGAGGCAGCCGGCGATGCCACCCGCGGAAGAGGGTCATGATCGTCCGATCGACCGCTTCGTGCATGCCTATTTCAAGAAACACGATATCGAGTGGGAGGCGCCGGTCGACGACCGCAGCTATATCCGACGCGTACACCTGGATGCCATCGGACTATTGCCTCATCCCGATACGGTTGAGCAATTCGTCGCCGACAGGTCGCCGAACAAACGTGAGGAGTTGGTCAGGAGGGTCCTTTCCAGGCACCATGACTATGCCCAGCATTGGATCAGTTTCTGGAACGACGCCCTGAGGAACGACTATAGCGGGCCGGGCTATATCACGAACGGGCGGAAGGACATCACGAAATGGCTCTATGCCTCGCTGCTCGACAACAAGTCCTATGACCGTTTCGTACGCGAGCTGATCGATGCGGACGAGACCTCGGAGGGTTTCATCCGGGGCATCCGCTGGCGCGGGGAGGTGAACGCCAGTCAGCGTGTCGAGATGCAGGCTGCACAGAATGTGTCGCAGGTGTTCTTCGGGTTGAATTTGAAGTGTGCCTCCTGTCATGACAGTTTCATCAGCGACTGGAAGCTGGACGATGCCTATGCCTTTGCCAACCTCTTCGCCGACTCGCTGCTGCAGATACATCGTTGCGACAAGCCCACGGGCAGGGTGGCCGGGACACGGATGCTGTTTCCGAAGCTCGGCGTCATCGACTCGGCCGCCGACCGGAAGGAGCGGTTGCGGCAGCTCGCGGAGATCACCGTTCAGCCGGGGAACGGGAGGCTGTACCGCACGCTCGTGAACCGAATCTGGGCTCAGCTCATGGGCAGGGGTATCGTGGAGCCCGTGGATGCGATGGACAACAGGCCCTGGAGTCAGGACCTGCTCGACTGGCTCGCCTGGGATTTCGTGGCCAACGGGGCCGATATGAAAAAGCTGCTGTTCACCATCCTTACGTCGGATACCTACCAACAGCCCTCCGTGGCTGTCGGTCAGCCGGAAGAGGTCGTTTCGAAGGATTTCGTCTTCCGCGGGATGCTGCGTCGCCGGATGAGCGCCGAGCAGTTCATAGACGCGATCGGGTCCACGCTGGAGCCCGTCTATGCCGACAGTCTGATCGAGCGCAGGCGTCTTCCCGACGGGATTCAGTTCTGCATTCCCTTCACCAGGGCCTCGTTGGTGATGAACGATCCCTTCCAGAAGTCGCTTGGCAGGCCGACGCGGGAGAACGTATCCACGGGTCGGACTTCGCAGGCCAGCCTCTTGCAGGCTTTGGAACTCACCAATGGTGGACGTTTTCATGAAACCCTCCGGAAGGCGGCTTCCCGGGCGTCAGCAGAAGCGGATCCCATGAGAGTGGTCGACAGGACCTATCGGAACATGCTTGGCCGCCTCCCTTCTGACAAGGAGCGGAGGCTGCTCCGCCAGCGGCTCGGTAATCAACCATCCGTATCGGATTGGGAGGATTTCCTCTGGGCCATGGCCCTGCACCCGGAATTCCAGCTAATCCGATGACATGTGGTTGCCCCCCAATCCCATCCGCCATCGGCGGAGTCCCTCCACCCTTGGAGGGTGTCGCCATTCGCGGCGGGCGGATAGGCGGTGGAAAAGGTACCCTGATGTGGAGAGTGTTCAGCGTTTGGGGTAGATTTGAACAGAAAGACTATCTCGGACATAGGGTTAGGGTACCTGGATTTGGGAAGATGTTATAGGGTATGGGTTTGATTTTGGCACACCGATGGATTGAATAAGTGGGCGAAGAGGTAAGGATGGACTGAAATCCTTGAAAGAATCGCGACAGGTAAGATTATTACAATGCATATGGAGCGCGGCAACTGGGATAGAAGGCGGTTTTTAAGCAGTGCATCTGCAGCCACAATGGCAGCCCTGGCGGCGGGCTCGCCGGTAACGGGCCTCTTGAGCGGCTGTTCCTCCCCCAGGCGGCGGGAGGCCACCAGCGCCGATACGGTCATCCTGCTATGGATGGCCGGCGGCATGGCACATACGGAGACCTTCGACCCGAAGGCGTACACCCCCTTCGAGAAGGGCATGGAGGCCAACCGCGTCCTGAGCACATTCCCGTCTTATCCCACCGTCCTGGACGGAATCCGATTCTCCGAGGGCCTGCAGCGCATCGGAGATGTGATGGACCGGGGGACGCTGATCCGTTCCTACGTCTCGGCAGACATGGGACATATCCTGCACACCCGCCACCAATACCATTGGCATACCTGCTACGAGCCGCCACAGTCGGTCCTCGCCCCGCATATCGGTGCCTGGATTGCCAAGGAGCTAGGACCCCTGAACCCCGTGATACCCGCCTTTGTCGATATCGGCCAGCGCTTCACCGTGGGCGAGGCCGAGGAGTTGAAGGCCTTCCATACGGCGGGATTCCTGGGCTCCGAATACGGTCCTTTCATGATACCCGATCCTGGGCAGGGACTGGAGAGCGTTCGTCCACCTGTCGGGATGGACGTTGCCAGATTCGAGAAGCGGAACCGGCTATACAATGAGCTCATCGACCGGAGTCCGGTCGGGGAGTACGGGAGCGACTACCAGCGTGAGTCGTTGCGGCGCTCGATGGAGCAGTCATACCGGCTCTTGAAATCGCCGGAGGCGGCGGCTTTCGACCTCAGCCAGGAGCCGAAGGAGTCGTACGACATCTACAACACCGGCAGGTTCGGCCTCGGCTGCCTGATGGCGAAGCGGCTGACAGAGCAGGGAGCACGCTTCATCAGCGTCACTACCGAGTACGAACCCTTCTTCGGCTTCGATACCCACGAGAACGGTCACACGAGGATGGCCGACATGAAGAAGCTCATCGACGCGCCCGTGGCACAGCTGGTGAAGGATCTGGAACGCAGCGGACATTTGGATAGGACGCTGATCGTCATCGCCAGCGAGTTCAGTCGCGACATGATGGTCGAGGGTAGGCCCGATTTGAAGGTGCAGGAGCAGGTCAACCAGCCCGATATCATCCATGAGATGAAACACTACGGCATGCATCGCCATTTCACGGACGGATCTTCCATCCTCATGTTCGGAGGCGGCATCCGCAAGGGCTACGCCTATGGCAGGACCGCCGACGAGCGACCCTGCAAAACCATCGAAAAGCCTGTCAAGATCGACCAGGTGCACCAGACGATATACCATGCCCTTGGCATTCCACCCGACAGGAACTACGAGGTAGAGGGACGGCCTTTCTACACGACACCCGATGGGAAGGGGGAAGCGATTCTGGAGATCCTCGGGAAGGCCTGATATACATAGGATCCATCGTACCATGGGTGTGAAGCCCCGCTCGCTATGACACTTCAACATTGTCCCAACCATGGGCCTATGCCGACATCCGGGGCCCTGCTTTTTGCTTTGACACGTGCCTGAAGGCTTGAAAAGCATTTCTCATATGAACACTGGCTACAAAAGATCTATTTTGCTCGCCTTAGTCGGTGTGATGGTACTCTCCATGGGTTTCCTTGCCTATCGTTACCGTCATATGCTGATGTCAAAATCCAGGCAGGCTTTCGAAATCATCGTACCCTTCAATGGCGGATTGAGCGAAACTTGCCCCGGTTGCGTTCAGAAATTCCCGGATCGAGTGCCCATACAGGAGACCGCCTATCGAAGGGGAAGGCTCAAGGCGCAGTCGACCATGGACGATTTGGACGGACTGCTC
This sequence comes from Chitinophagia bacterium, assembly GCA_010027295.1. Taxonomy (GTDB): domain Bacteria; phylum Bacteroidota; class Bacteroidia; order Chitinophagales; family Chitinophagaceae; genus Pollutibacter. The sequence continues at coordinate 1,351 of RGVM01000026.1, read as the reverse complement.
CGAAAAGGCATTCTGGTCGAACTCGAGGACAATGATCGATTTATCATCCGCGAAATGGAACATTCCCGACCCTATGTCCTCCCTATCGTCGTGGATTTCCTCGAGCGGCTATCGAGGGCCTATGCCCTGGAATTGAAGGCCAGGAAGCTATCCTACCGGCCGTTTGAGATCATCAGTGCAACCCGGTCCATCGACTCTGCCGACAAACTGACAGAGGAGAATTCCATCGCCCGTCGGTGGTCGCACCATCTCCATGGAAAGACCATCGACATCAGCTACAAGCGGTTCGGCAGGCATGAAGGCGAGAAAATCTGCCTGATCGAAGCCCTGTCGAAACTTCGACAACAGGGACGGTGTTATGTGAAGTACGAAAGGAAGGGGGCTTTGCACCTGACGGTACGATAACTGGCATGCCCGGGTCTCCGGGAATGTTTTGTGGGGCGGACCGTGCGACGGACCTTTGCCTGGCCCATATAAAACCAAGCCCTCATGACTCATTTTCCGATAGACCGGATCGCCTCCTGGGACAGGTTCCAGCGCGCCCATTTCATCAACTCGCTGAGCGGGTTCAAGCCGGTGAGCCTGATTGCCACGGTCAATCCTGAAGGTATGAGCAACCTGGGTGTCTTCAGCAACATCGTGCACTTGGGTGCGGACCCAGCGCTGGTGGGTTTTGTCAACCGTCCGCGTGAGGCGGCTCCGCATACGATCCGGAACATCGAGGCCGGTCGGTACTACACGATCAACCATATCCATCCCGACTTTCTGGACCGGGCGCATCAGACCAGTGCGAAGTATCCGGACGGTGTCAGCGAGTTCGCGGCCGTAGGCCTCGGGGAGGAATGGAAGGCTGGTTTCCCGGTTCCGTTTGTGGAGGGGAGTCCGGTGCAATACGGACTCGAATTGGCCGAGGTCATGCCGATCCCGTTGAACGGGACCTATTTCGTGATCGGCCGCATCCTTCATGTCTTCATGGATGAGCGCATCGTGGGTGCCGACGGTTTGATCGACCTGTATGAGGCGGGATCGATGGTCAGTCTCGGACTCGACGCCTATGGAACGGTGATGCCGCATGCCCGGTTCACCTACGCGAAGCCGGACAGGCCTGCCGCTCTGGTCTGAGATCGGGTGGAGCCATCGCCTTGTCCGGAGGTTGCAGATGAAGAGCGTATCGCCAGCCGATTCTCGTTTTTATCGAGTTGACTTCCTGGAGTTTTTTCGTGGATTCTTTGTAGCACCTCCTTAAATCCTGTATCATACTTTTTAACAGCTGTGATGTGGTCACCAGTGAACGCAGGTGCACCAGTTATAACTGTTTCTAGATGGGGGTTTTGATTGAGAAATTCTTCAC
>RGVM01000250.1 GCA_010027295.1 Chitinophagia bacterium | reverse complement strand
GACCGGAGGGCGAAGCTGCAGTCGCTGGTGCAGGCCGCCTCATCGGCGAACCTGACCCTTTCGGAGGGATTGGCATTCTCCGACTGGGCATCCCTCGCCACATTGCGCGCCTCCGCCCGAGAGCATGGCAGCGAGGGACTGATGCTGAAGCGGACCGACTCCACCTACCAGACCGGCCGGCGACGCGGCGACTGGTGGAAATGGAAGGTCGACCCCATGAGCGTCGATGCCGTCCTCGTCTACGCCCAGAAAGGACATGGACGGAGGAGCAACCTTTACACTGACTACACTTTCGCCGTCCGCGACGGGGACAGGCTGGTGGTCTTCGCCAAGGCCTATTCGGGACTCACCGACGCCGAGTTTCGAGAGGTGGATGCATTCGTAAAACGCAACGCACTGGAGAAGTTCGGTCCCGTACGCACCGTCAGGCCCGAGCTTGTCTTCGAGATCGGCTTCGAGGGCATCTCGGAGAGCCGGCGGCACAAGTCGGGTGTGGCGGTACGCTTCCCGCGCATGCTGCGCCGCAGGACCGATAAGAAGCCCGAGGACATCGACACCATCGAGACCCTTCGCGCCCTCCTCCACCAACAGCACAACGGCTGATGCTCTTCCATGTCCACACACCCGATTTCCGCCGCGACTATGGATGAGGCTAATAACAAGGCGACAGGCCTGAGGGAGGTCTTGCAATGGCTGGAGGGACGAGGGCTGCAGCCCTTCGATTTCCAGCGGCGGACATGGGAGCACATCCTGGCCGGCCGCAGCGGACTCGTGAACGCCCCGACCGGATGCGGCAAGACCTATGCTGTCTTCCTCGGGGCCGTCGCACGGTTCATAGAAGCGCATCCCGACGACTGGCGCAGCCGCACCGGCAGCGGACTGCTGCTGCTCTGGGTGACGCCGTTGCGGGCACTCGCCAAGGACATCGCAAGGGCCATGGAGGAGGTCGTGACAGGGATGGGGCTCCCCTGGCGGGTGGGCATCCGCAACGGGGACACGACAACGGCCGAACGGCAGCGGCAGCGTCGAAACATGCCCGAAGTGCTTGTCATCACTCCGGAGAGTCTGCACCTCCTGCTGGCGCAGAAGGGCCATGCCGAGACGCTGTCGGGAGTGATGACCGTAGCCGTCGACGAGTGGCATGAGCTGATCGGCAGCAAGCGCGGCGTGCAGGTGGAACTCGCCGTCAGCCGCATCGTGGGACTCTCGTCGGACACGCCGCCGTCCGTCTGGGGGGTCTCCGCCACCATCGGCAATCTGCAGGAGGCGATGGATGTGCTGCTATCGCCCATCATAACGTCAACGAATAACCGACGTCGGGAAGGGCCCGTGATCGTCAGGTCCGACCTCGACAAGCGCGTCGAAGTCGAATGCATCTTCCCCGACGAGATAGAGCGCTACCCCTGGGCCGGACACCTAGGCATCCGGCTGGCCGACAAGGTCGTCCCGATCGTCGAGGGCAGCCGCACCACGCTCGTGTTTATCAACACGCGGGGCATGAGCGAGACCTGGTACCAGACGCTGCTCGACGTGCAGCCCGACTGGGCGGGCGCCATCGCCCTGCACCACGGCAGCATCGAGCAGGAGCTGCGGCTATGGGTGGAGGACGCCCTCCACCAGGGCACGCTCAAGGCGGTGGTCTGCACCTCGAGTCTAGACCTGGGCGTGGACTTCCGGCCCGTAGAGACCGTCGTGCAGGTGGGCTCGCCGAAGGGCGTCGGCCGCTTCCTGCAGCGGGCGGGCCGCAGCGGCCATGCACCGGGCGAGGTGAGCCGACTCCATTTCCTCCCCACTCACTCCCTCGAACTCGTCGAGGCCGCTGCACTGAAGCAGGCCATCAAGGAAGGTCTCATTGAAAGCCGCGACCCGCTGGAGCTGTGCTTCGACGTGCTCGCGCAGTACCTCTGCACCCTGGCGGTATCCGACGGCTTCGTGCCGGCCGAGATACTACCCGAAGTGCGCTCCACCCATTGCTTCCGCGAGATGACGGACAGCGAATGGGCCTCCGTACTGAATTTCCTGCTGCAGGGCGGCACGGCGCTGCAGCAGTACGACGAGTACCGGAAGGTCGAAATGGTGGACGGGCGCTGCCGCATCACCGACCGTCGCATCGCCATGCGACATCGGATGCACATAGGCACCATCGTGAGTGATGCGATGCTGCGGGTGCGCTTCCTCACCGGCGGACAGGTCGGCGTGATAGAGGAATGGTTCATCTCGCGGCTCGTACCGGGCGATGTCTTCACCCTGGCGGGCCGGAAGCTCGAGTTCGTCATGATCCGCGACATGACGGTGCTCGTGAGGAAGTCGAACGCGAAGAAGTCGATCGTCCCCAGCTGGATGGGAGGGCGCATGTCGCTCACCGCCAACCTCGGCCATATGCTGCGGCGCAAGCTCGAGGAGGCAGGCATCGGCTCCGAGGAGCCCGAACTCGCCGCCCTGGCACCCCTGATGCGGCTGCAGCGCGAACTCTCACACATTCCCAGCCGTGACGAGCTGCTCATTGAACACATCGAGACGCGGGACGGTTTCCATCTGTTCGTCCACACCTTCGAAGGCCGTCTCGTGAACGAGGCGATGGCGGCCATCCTCGCCTGGCGCATCAGCCGCATACGGCCCATCACATTCTCCTTCGCGATGAACGACTACAGCTTCGAACTGCTCAGCGACCAGCCGATCCCCGTCGACGACGCCAACGTGTACGAGCTGTTCTCCAGCGAGGGACTGACGGACGACATCCAGCGCAGCGTCAACGCCACCGAGATGGCCAAACGGAAGTTCCGCGACATCGCCGTCATCGGCGGCCTCATCTTCCAGGGCATGCCCGGGCAGGAAAAAAAAGCCAGGCACCTGCAGTCCTCAGCCTCCCTCCTCTTCCAGGTATTCTCGGAATACGAGCCGGGCAACCTCCTCCTGCGACAGGCCTACCGGGAGGTGTTCGACCACCAGATGGAGGAGGCGAGGCTGCGCGGCATGCTCGAAAGGATCGCCCGCGGCCGTATCGTGATCACCTTCCCCGAACGACTCACGCCGTTCAGCTTCCCCGTCAAGGTCGACAGCATGCGCGAGAACCTGTCATCCGAGAAGCTCGAGGACAGGGTCAGGCGCATGCAGGAACAACTCGAACGCTGATCAGCCAGCGGCGGATGGGCACACCCTCGGAGAGTGGGTGTACCCTTGGAGAGTTGGGGATCCGCCGCTCAGGGTAGACTTTCCGCTTTCAAGGTCTGTGCTGGATCATGCAGGCACTCATTCAGGAGAGGGCCATCTTCCGGCTCAATCGGTTCAAAATGGGACTCAACACCGAGGGATGTACCGGCCTTTCAAGGGTCGAGGGTCTGACAGAACGGAACGCCTTGCTTTCACAAGCTGAGGCGCAAGGGTTACCTTTGCAGGTGAAACCAAGACCATGTCAGATATCCGCCAGGAGATAGAGGCTTTCTTCCGCAGTTGGAAGCCCACCAAGGGCGAAGTGGGCGTCAGCACCCTGCAGCAGGCCGGAAGCAACCGCCAATACCTGCGCGTCACCCACCAGGGAAGGAGCTTCATCGCCACCTACAACCCGAAGAACATTCCCGAGAACAACGCCTTCATTGCGTTCACACGGCACTTCCACGCCAAGCAGCTGCCCGTGCCCGAGATTCTGCATGTGCACCCCGAACAGACCATGTACCTGCAGTCGGACCTTGGCGACGTCAGCCTCTTCCACATCATGCAGCAGGAGGGCTTCTCCGACAACGTCTTCGAACTCTTCCGGAAATCCCTTACTCAGCTCGCCAGACTGCAGATCGAGGGCGGCAGGGGACTCGACTACAGCCAGTGCATCGGCACGAAGTCGTTCGACAAGCAGGCCATCCACTCCGACCTCCTCTATTTCCTGTACTACTTCGTCCGCGCCCTCGACCTGCCCTACGACAAGAACGCCATCATGAACGACTTCGACCTGCTGAGCAGCTACCTCATGCAGGAGGAGCAGAAGTACTTCATGCACCGCGACTGCCAGAGCCGGAACATCATGGTCAAGGACGACCGCGTCCACTTCATCGACTACCAGGGAGGTATGCAAGGCGCCCTGCAGTACGACGTGGCCGCCATGCTCTGGCAGGCCCGCGCCGGCCTCCCCTACGAATGGAGGGACGAGCTGCTCTCCTACTACTTCCATCAGGCGAACGGCATCCTCAAGGGGAGCCTCGACCAGAAGGATTTCATGGACAGCTACGACGGGTTCGTACTGATCCGGATGGTCCAGACCCTGGGCGCCTACGGGTTCCGCGGGCTCTTCGAACGCAAACCCCACTTCATCTCGAGCATACCCTTCGCCCTCCACAACCTGCGATGGTTCCTGGAGAACCGGAAACTCCCGGTGCGGTTGCCCGAGCTCCAGAAGGTGCTGCGCGCCATCGTCACGGAGGACGTCATCCGCCGCTTTGAAATCACCAAGGCCGGGCCGGAGACGCCCCTGGTCGTCCGCATCCGGAGCTTCTCCTACCGCAAGGGGATACCGGCCGACGAGAGTGGTAACGGAGGGGGATTCGTCTTCGACTGCCGGGGGATCCTGAACCCTGGCCGCATCGAACAATACAAGACCCAGACGGGACGGGATCCGGAAGTGCGCGAATTCCTCCTACACCGCACCGAGATGCCTGTCTTCCTGCAGCACGTCTACGGCATGGTCGACCTCACCGTGGAGGACTATATCCGCCGAGGTTTCTCCGACCTCACCATCTCCTTCGGATGCACCGGCGGACAGCACCGCAGCGTCTTCGCCGCCGACAGCCTCACCAAGCACCTGGAGGAAAAGTTCGGTGTCCGCACCGTCACCGAACACATCGAACAGGAGGCAAAAAACTGGGTGAACAC
>RGVM01000249.1 GCA_010027295.1 Chitinophagia bacterium | reverse complement strand
ACACGACTGCATGTCGACAAACTGGAAGGGTACCGGACGAAGCTGCTTGACACGCGAAAGACGACGCCCAACTTCCGCTGGGCCGAGAAGGAGGCGGTGCGCATCGGAGGCGGACACAACCATCGGCACGGGCTTTATGACATGGTTATGCTGAAGGACAACCACATCGACTTCGCCGGAGGCATTGCCGGGGCGATCCAAAGGTCCTGGGAATACCTGCAGGCGCATCGACCCGGACTTCGCATAGAGGTCGAGGCTCGTTCGCTCGACGAAGTGCGGCAGGTGCTGGAAGCCGGCGAAGGCCGCGTCTTCCGGGTGATGTTCGACAATTTCAGTCCTGATGAAGTGCGTGACGCGCTGGCCCTCGTCGACGGGCGCATGGAGACGGAGGCCAGCGGCGGCATAGGGCTAGACAATATCGTCGCGTATGCCGCGACGCGTGTCGACTGGGTGAGCGTTGGCGGGCTGATCCACCAGGCAGCGAGCCTGGACATGAGCCTGAAGGCGGAGGCCTGAACGGACGGGGCGAAGGTCCAGCCTCCGCTCAAAGGCGATATCCGAGACTTGTGAGCAGGGCCTTCACCTTGGCCTGCTGGTCGCCCTGTATGATGACCTCTCCATCCTTGGCGGATCCGCCCGTTCCGCAGTGTGCCTTGAGCCTGCGGCCGAGTTCCTCAAGGTCGGCTGGCCGGCCGACGAAGCCAGAGACGACCGTGGCCGTCTTTCCGCCCCGGTGTTTTGTCTCGACGCGGATGCGAAGGCGCTGCTGGGCGGGTGGAGGCGTGGGGGGCGGTGGTGTGCCGTCGCCGGCCCCGAAGCCAGGGTCGGTGCTGTAGACAATCCCGTCGATACCGGTTTTCTTCCTGGCTGCCATGTCTTTCTCGTATGGGTCGATGGTGAGGAACCTCTTCACTGTCCCTGTGCGAGGCTGTAGGCCTTCTTGTCGCCCCACATGTTGAGAATCTCGGTGGAGCATATCTTGAAATCCTGCATGAGCCGTCGGTAGAGCTCGAGGATATCGGTCTGCGTCAGCGGCTGGTCGGCCACGCTTTCGAAGCGGCAGCGGTACTGGTTGACGAGGTTGGTGAAGATGGAGCCCTTAGGCCATACCTGTGTGCCCCGGTTGCTGATTGTGACGAGCTTGAAGAGGTCGAGCGTATGACGCAGGCATTTCTCGGCGACGGCGGCGGGCTGTGCGAAGCTCTCTATGAACATATCGACACCGACGATGACCTCGTCCTGTTCCTCGCGGCTCATGATGACGGGGTTCTTCTCAAGGCGGAAGACCGTCTGGGTGACGGGCTTATTGGGCAGCAGCGGCCGGGGGTTGTGGGCGGGTGTCTTGCCGAGGTTCGACACGATAGCATCGGCGAAGCCGGTGGTGTCGACAGGCGCTACGGACCTATCGCCGAAGTCGCCCGTGTGGACGCCCTGTTCGAGGGTGTGCAGGAGGGCGTTCTCGATGACAGCGGCATGCTCCATTAGACCCAAGTGGCGCAGCATCGCCAGTCCACTGAGCAGGAGGGCCGTCGGGTTGGCGATGTTCTTTCCGGCGATGTCGGGGGCCGGATGCAGATATGGTCGCCGATGTTGGCGGAAGGCGCGAAGCCGAGGCCGCCGACGAGGCCTGCGCATAGGTCGCTGACGATGTCGCCCTGCAGGTTGGTGAGCACGACGACGTCGAACTGGTCGGGCCGTGTGACGAGTTTCATGCAGAGGTCGTCTACGATGACATCGTCGGCCTTTATCTCCGGGTATTCGGCGGCCACCTCGTGGAAGCATTCCAGGAAGAGGCCGTCGGTGATCTTCATGATGTTGGCCTTGTGGCCGCAGGTGATGCGGCGCGCGTTCTTCTTGCGGGCCATCTCGAAGGCGTAGCGGATGACCTGGAGGCTGCCCGGGCGCGTGATGAAGCGGCGGCTCAGCGCCACGTCGTGCGTGAGCATGTGCTCGATGCCACCATAGGTGTCCTCTATGTTCTCTCGGACGACGGTGATGTCGATGGGGATGCCGGCCCGGCTGAAGACGGTGTCGACGCCGTGCAGGGTCTGGAACACGCGTTTGTTGGCGTAGGTGTTCCAGGTCTTCCTTGCCGTCACGTTGACGCTCTTGACACCCTTTCCCTTCGGCGTCTCCATGGGCCCCTTGAAGAGGATCCCCAGGGTCTCGATCCGCTGCTGCGCCTCCGGTGTCATGCCGGTGGAATACCCCTTGTCGAAGACCCACTTGCCCATGTCCACGTACTCATACTCGATGGGGACGCCCGCGGCGTCGAAGATCCCTGTCACAGCCTTCATGATCTCGGGACCGATGCCGTCCCCGCTCGCCACAGCTATCCTCGTCATATTCAGTGTTTTATGCATGTTCCGCATGGGCGTCCGTTCCGGGCGCTTTTCGGTCCGCAAAGGTAGATGTTGGAATAAATGTGGGAAAATGCATTGTCGGGAACTTGCAACTGAGCTGACGGAAGTCGTAGATTTATGGAAATTCGACGTCCATGGTTTCGAAAGTGACCGAGGGTGTGAAGGTAATCGTGGAGAGCTACTACCAGCCCGACTATTCCAACCCGATGAGCGGGGAGTACATGTTTGCCTACCGCGTCACGATAGAAAACCGCAACGCCTTTCCCGTGCAGGTGCTGCGCCGTCACTGGCACATCTTCGACAGCAACGCAACACACCGCGAAGTGGAGGGTGACGGCGTGGTGGGTGTGCAGCCCGTCATCAAGCCCGGCGGCCGTTACCAGTATGTCAGCGGCTGCAACCTCAAGACGGAGATGGGCAACATGCACGGCACCTATTCGGTGCTCGACCTGGATACGCAGCGTACGTTTGAGGTCAGAATTCCTGTATTCCAGATGACGGCTCCCTTCAAGATGAACTGACCGCCACCACCTTCCCATTCCGACGTATATTTGCTGAAACTCCACCTTCGGGCCAGCCTTACGTGCGGCTCCCGCAAAAAGAATCCCCTCTCCACATGCAAAAGGTCTCTTTCAACAACGCCAACCGTGTGTTCTTCCATGCCCTCAAGGAGTCCGTCGACAGGTATTTTGAGGAAAACCGCCTGAAGCGCACGGGCAACTGGAGGCTCTATACCAAGACAATGGTCCTGATCCCGGGCGCCGTCGGTCTATATGTCCTGCTGCTGGCCGTGCCGATGCACTGGCTGGCCTCGCTGGTCCTCTGCGGACTGTTGGGTGTGGCCATGGCCAGCATCGGCTTCAACGTCATGCACGACGCATGCCACGGCTCCTTCTCCTCCCGCGGCTGGGTGAACGAGGTCTTCGGTCTGACGCACAATTTCCTGGGAGGAAACGCCTTTCTCTGGAAGATCAAGCACAACATCATCCACCACACGTATACCAACGTCGACGGACTGGACGACGACATCAATAACATGCCCTTCATGCGGGAATGCAGCACGCAGCCCTGGAAGCCGATGCACCGCTTCCAGGCCTACTATATGTTCCTGCTCTACGGCTTCACGTCGCTGTTCATGTTCGGCACCGACTACCTGAAGTATTTCTCTCGCAGGATCCACAACACAGACATCCGCCGCATGGATATGCGCGATCACCTGCTCTTCTGGGCGGGCAAACTCTTCTTCATTGCCGTCTACATAGCGATTCCTATCGTCGTGGTGGGCTGGAAGGCCTGGATCCTGGGCTTCATCGCCGCGCAGTTCGCGATGGGCATGACGCTTGCCCTGGTGTTCCAGCTTGCGCATGTCGTCGAGGAGGCCGAGTTCAAGGCCGTCGGCGCCGACCCGCTCCGCATCGAGAACGAATGGGCCATCCACCAGGTGCTGACGACGGCCAACTTCGCGGCTAGCAACCGGCTCGTGACCTGGATGGTCGGCGGTCTAAACTACCAGATCGAACACCACCTCTTCCCGCGGATCAGCCATGTCCACTACCCGGCGCTGAGCCGCATCGTGCAGGAAACCTGCGAGCGATTCGGGCTGCCCTATAACTACTTCCCCACGACACGCATGGCCATCGCGTCGCACTACCGCTTCATGCGGGAGATGGGCAGGAGACCTGCCTGAGGACGACAACTGCTCCGGGATTTTCGATGGTATCCATTCCTTACCTGGGCTTGTAGCGCGCGCCTTCCAGGATCTCCTTAGCGGGCATGTCCAGCAGCTGCCGGAGCCCTGTCTCCGGGTGCCTGTCCACATAGGCCCTTATGATCTGCCGTCCTGTGAAGAGTGCGATGTAGCCGGGTGATCCCTCCCCCAACTCCGGCGTCATGGGTCCCTCCGAGAGGAAAGGCCGAATGCGCTGCATGTCCGATTCGAAGAGCAGGTTGTTGGCGACGAAGTGGTTCCAGATAAGACCTTCATTCTCGAAGGCGCCTTCCAGCTGTCTTTTCGTGTAGCCCGTCTTCAGGGTGTCGGGTGTGTTGGGCATGAGAAGGTCCAGCAGGTGCATACGTTTGCCCTTGTCCACCATGTGGTCCAGCAGGGTTTTGTCGTCGGGCCTTCCGGGAAAGATGTCGTCCACCACGTTCCGCATGCAGTTGACGGCGATGGTGGCGGGCTCGAAGCGCCTCGACAGGTAGGCGGGATAGAGCCGGCGGCCCTCTTCCCCGGTGTACAAGGGCGAGTCCGCACCCAGATGCAACTGCAGTCCCACACCCAGTCCGTACGGGGTGATGATGTCACCGTAGGCGGCGGTGCGTCCCTCGGCGATGGCATCCATCGGTCCTATGAAGGTGTAGAGCCTTTCGGGTGTCCGATACGCGGGGAAGTAGTGGCGGGTAAGGCGTAGAGCCTGACGTATCTCCTCCACGATGGGGCCGAGGTCGCCGACCGCTTTTTCCGACATGTCCTGCAGGGGCCTGTAGCTTGTGAGGAAGCTTCGATACGCTTCCAGCGCGGCGGGCGAAGTGTCGCCGGGTGTGATACCCAGTACCT
>RGVM01000248.1 GCA_010027295.1 Chitinophagia bacterium | reverse complement strand
CGATCCAGCACCTGGCGGGCGTGAACCGTAGCAAGGTCATCGTCGTGATCAACAAGGACCCTGAGGCCCCCTTCTTCAAGGCGGCCGATTACGGGATTGTCGGAGACGCCTTCGAAGTGATGCCCCGCGTCATCGAGGCGGTGCGTCGCCTGAAAGCGGGATGATCTTCTTGCACATGGGCTCCATGGTTTGAAGGGCCATTTCCCATATCTTCGTGGGCGTGTTATGAAAAAGATCGAGCTGGAGATCGTAGCCCTGTCCCACAGCATTGCCCAGACGCATTCCTACGCCGTCGTACTGGGCGAAGTGAACGGCCTTAGGAAACTGCCCATCGTGATCGGCGGCTTTGAGGCCCAGGCGATTGCGGTTGCTTTGGAGCGGATGCATCCCAGCCGCCCACTGACTCACGACCTCATGAAGAACTTCATGATGGCCTTCAACGTCGAGTTGCACGAAGTCGTCATCTGCGACCTCCAGGAGGGTGTATTCTATTCACAGCTCGTGTGCAGCAATGACATCGACACCGTCGAGATCGATTCCCGAACCTCCGACGCACTGGCGCTGGCGGTTCGATTCGGCTGCCCCATCTACACGTACGAGAACATCCTCGAGAATGCGGGTATGATGATGGATGAAGAGGGCGGTCAGAAAAAGAAGAAGCAGAAATCCTCCACGCCCGTGACAAAGGAGTCCGCCGGACCGGAGGACCTTGCCAGCCTGTCACTCGAAGAGCTCAACACGCTGCTCAGCCAGGTGCTGGAGTCGGAGGACTACATCCGTGCCATCAAGATCCGTGACGAGATGAAGGGCCGTACCCGCCAATAGTCCGAATGGTCTCCTTCCCCAACGCCAAAATCAACCTGGGGCTCAACATCGTCAGGCGCAGGCCTGATGGGTATCACGACCTGGAGACGGCCTTCTATCCCGCAGGCTGGCGGGATGTGCTCGAAATAACACCGGTAGCGGCAGGGGCAAGCCCCGACGAGGGGGTACGCATCACCCTGACGGGAATCGTGCCGGAGGGTGCGCCATCCGACAACCTTTGTGTGAAGGCCTGGAGGATCCTCCGGAGGGAGTTTCCGGCGCTGCAGGCCGTGGCCATGCATCTCCACAAGACCATCCCGACGGGTGCGGGACTGGGGGGCGGCTCCTCCGACGGCGTCGCCGCACTGAGGATGCTGTCCGAGCTGCACGAACTCCCTGTTACGACGGCGCGACTGGAGGCACTTGCATTGGAGCTCGGCAGCGACTGCCCCTTCTTCGTACGCAACCATGCCTGTTTCGCGCAGGGAAGGGGGGAGCGTATGCAGGAATTGTCGCTCGACCTGAGCGGCTACAGCCTGATGATAGTGCATCCCGGCATTCACGTGAGCACCGCGCAGGCCTTTTCGGGAGTGCAGCCCAGTCTGCCGGTCTTTTCCATACCCGAGATTCTGAAGGAGCCCGTCGAACGCTGGCGCGACAGGCTGGTGAACGATTTCGAAGCATCCGTCTTCGCCGCACACCCAGCCATTGCCGGCATCAAGGATGCCCTCTACGAACAGGGGGCCGTCTATGCATCGATGAGCGGCAGCGGATCCAGCGTGTATGGCATCTTCCAGAAAGGAGGGCTGCCGAAGGACACGGGGCAATTCCCTGCTGGGTACGCCATCTTCCGGCAGGAATCCCTTCATCCCTGATCGTCGGATTTTTCCTTATCTTCGAAGCCTACATGCGGCACGAATCCACTCATACGGACATCCTGGGCGCTAACCTCGACCTGCTCAACCACTGACGACGCCCCTGGCCGCCATTGCACATTTGCATCCCGCCTCACTCCTTTCCTTTCTTCCATCCCCGTCTCAATCCCCTGTTATGCATCACCGTCATGACCTGTCTCCGCGGACCCGCGCCATTATAGAGCTTGAAGAGCGACACGGAGCCCACAACTACCATCCCCTGCCCGTGGCCCTGGCCCGCGGCAGCGGCGTCCATGTATGGGATGTCGACGGGGTACGCTACTTCGATTTCATGAGCGGTTATTCCTCCGTGAACCAGGGGCACTGCCATCCGCGCATCGTGGAGGCCCTGACCGAACAGGCGCGGACGCTCACGCTCACCTCGCGGGCATTCCACAGCAACCTGCTGGGTATCTACGAGGAATATATCACCGGGCTTTTCGGGTACGACAAGGTACTCCCGATGAACACGGGCGTCGAGGCCGTCGAGACGGCTATCAAGCTTGCGAGGCGCTGGGGCTATGAGATGAAGGGCATCCCTGACGGTGAGGCCGTCATCGTCGTCTGCGAGGGCAACTTCCATGGACGCACGACCACGGCCATCTCGCTCAGCACGGACCCATCGTCTTACGGAGGCTTCGGGCCGCGCACGCCGGGGTTCAAGACCATCCCCTTCGACGATGTGGAGGCATTAAGGGATGCGGTCCGGGACCCGCATGTGACCGGCTTCCTTGTGGAACCGATACAGGGCGAGGCAGGCGTGGTGGTGCCTGATGAGACTTATCTCGCAAGGGTGGCGGAGGTCTGCCGCGAATCAAGGGTGCTACTCATGGCGGACGAGGTGCAGACGGGGCTTTGTCGGACGGGGCGCATGCTCTGCTGCGACCATGCCCCGGTGAGGCCGGACCTGCTGATCCTCGGGAAGGCGCTCAGTGGCGGAACGGTTCCCGTGAGTGCGGTGCTAGCCGACGACGAAGTGATGCTGACCATCCGTCCCGGGCAGCATGGTTCCACCTACGGAGGGAACCCGCTCGCCTGCCGCGTGGCGATCGCCTCGCTGCAGGTTCTCGTGGAAGAGGATATGGCGGAGAATGCGGAACGGATGGGACGCATTTTCCGGGAAGGGCTCATGCGCTTGCAGTCGCCATTCATCCGGAGCGTGAGGGGTAAAGGCCTGCTGAACGCCATCTTGGTGAACCATCCTCATCCGGAGGCCGGTTGGAGGCTCTGCCTCGAGATGATGCAGAGGGGGCTGCTGGCGAAACCCACCCATTCGGACAGGGTGCGGCTGGCACCACCGCTGTGCATCACGGAGGAGCAGATATGCGAGAGCCTGGCCATCATCGGCGAGAGCCTGGCGGTGCTCGAGGGGCTGGCTGAGCCGTTGAGCCTGGAGGTCCGCTGACGCCTGATTTTCCGTACATTCGCGGCCCAACCCAAGCGAGGATGACGGAAGAGAGATCCCTCAACTTCATAGAAGAGATCATAGAGGAAGACCTCCGGTCGGGGCGCACGCGCACCGTGCACACGCGCTTCCCTCCAGAGCCGAACGGCTACCTGCACATCGGCCATGCGAAGAGCATCTGCCTCAACTTCGGACTGGCCGACCGCTACGGAGGCCTCACGAACCTACGCTTCGACGACACCAACCCTGTCACCGAGGACACCGAGTATGTGGAGTCAATCAAGGCCGACATCCGCTGGCTCGGCTTCGAATGGGACCGCGAGTGCTATGCGTCCGACTACTTCGATAAGTTGTACGCCTTCGCGGAGCAACTGATCGGAAAAGGGCTCGCCTACGTGGACGACTCGAGTTCGGAGGAGATAGCAGCGATGAAGGGGACACCGACGGAGCCCGGCAGGGAGAGTCCCTTTCGCAACCGGTCGGTGGAAGAGAATCTGACCCTTTTCCGGGAGATGCGTGCGGGCCGCTACGCCGAGGGCGAGAAAGTCCTTCGGGCGCGCATCGACATGGCATCGCCCAACATGCACATGCGCGACCCCGTCATGTACCGGATCCGCCATGTCAGCCATCACCGCACGCGCGACGCATGGCGTATCTATCCGATGTACGACTTTGCACACGGACAGTCCGATTCCATCGAAGGCATCACCCACTCCGTCTGCACACTTGAATTCGAGGTGCACCGTCCTTTGTACGAGTGGTACATCGAGCAGTTGGGCATACATCCCTCCCGACAGTATGAGTTCGCCCGGCTCAACATGACATACACCGTCATGAGCAAGCGGAAGCTGCTGCAGCTTGTGCAGGAGGGTCATGTCGACGGTTGGGACGATCCCAGGATGCCGACCCTATCGGGTATGCGTCGGCGGGGGTACACGCCCCTTTCCATCCGGAACTTCTGCGAGCGCATCGGCGTGCAGCGGCGGGAGAACATCATCGATGTGGGACTGCTGGAATACTGCGTCAGAGAGGACCTGAACCGCATCGCGGAACGGAGGATGGTCGTGCTCGACCCTGTGAAGCTCGTCATCACCGACTATCCGGAGGACCATGCCGAGGAGTTGGATGCCGAGAACAATCCCGAGGCGGCCGACCAGGGTGGCAGGCGTACACTGCCCTTCGGCCGGGAGCTTTGGATAGAGCGGGAGGACTTCATGGAAGTGCCCGCCAAGAAATGGTTCCGACTGGCACCGGGCGCCATGGTTCGACTGAAGCATGCATACATTGTGCGCTGCGAAGGTTACACCAAAGACGAGGACGGGCGTATCACGGAGATACATTGCACGCATATCCCAATGAGCCGCAGCGGCAGCGATACCTCGGGCATCAACGTGAAGGGCACCATCCACTGGGTGAGTGTCGCGGCGGCGCTGCCGGCCGAAGTGAGACTGTACGACAGGCTTTTCCGCGTCGAGAACCCGGCGGCGGAGGGATCGTTCTCGGATTTTCTGAATCCAGACTCCCTCGAAGTGGTGCAAGGCGCCATGATGGAGCCATCCCTCGCCGATGCGACCCCGGGAGGCCTCTTCCAGTTCCTGAGGAAAGGCTATTTCACTCCCGACGCGAGGTTGTCCAGGCCTGGCCGCCCTGTCTTCAACCGCACCGTCGGCCTAAGAGACTCCTGGGCTAAGGCCGTGGCCAAATAAGGGCGGGACAGCATCACGTGCTGTCCTTACTGCTACAGACCCATTTTCAGGTCCCGGGTCTCAGCCCTCAGGTCCCAGGTTCAGGTATTCAGCACCAGGTTCAGGTTCAGGCCCGAACCC
>RGVM01000247.1 GCA_010027295.1 Chitinophagia bacterium | reverse complement strand
AAAGTAAATCATATATTAGTCGTATCATACCGCCATGATTCAAACATAGCCAATGGAAGAAGGAATGGTCGTCGGGGTGCTCGTCTGCTCCATAGCCCCCATACTCGTCGCCCTCCGGGTCCGCCGTTACAGGAAGGCCATGGCCAAGGCCGCCTATCCCACCGTGTCCGGTACCATCTGCAAGAACGTGCTCGACGTCAAGGAGCACGAGAGCACCGACTCCGACAATCGTCGCGAGGTCAGCTATGAATACATCCCACGTGTGGAATACACGTTCAGCGTTGGTGGAAAGACCTACACGGGCCGACGCATCAACGTGCTGGGCAGTAAGTCCTCCAGCCTGGAGTCAGAAGCGCTCAAAGTCCTGGCGGCCTATCCCCTGAATGCGACGGTGGATGTATACCACAACCCGGATGACCCCGAAGACGCCTTCCTCGAGAACGACCCGGGAAAGCGGATGATCGACGGGAACACATGGTTCGCCGCCATCATCCTCCTGGTCATCGGGATCGCCATGATGGTATTCGTATGAACCTGTTGCTGCCAACGGGGCCTTCTGTCCATCGCCGTCACTCCACATTCACGATGTTACGCTCTTCATGATGACTCGTCGAATCCAGCCCCTTCTCGTACTCTTGCCGCTCGTCTCCTGTTCATTGCAGGGAAGATTCGGGCAACCGCTCACCACGATCGCCTTCGGTTCCTGTGACAACCAGGACCTGCGCCCTAAGATGTGGGATGCCGTACGGGCGAACCGGCCCGACCTGTGGATATGGGGAGGTGACAACATCTACGGGGATTCCTTCGACATGGACACCCTGCGGGCCAAGTACGCCCGCCAGAAGGCCGACTCCGGATACCGGAGACTGCTCGCATCGACAAGGTTGACAGGCACCTGGGACGACCACGACTACGGCCTCAACGATGGCGGCAGGGAATACGCCATGCGCCGGGAGAGCCGCGAGCTGCTCTTCGATTTCCTGGACATTCCCCGTCGCGACCCCTCCCGTCGGCGCGAAGGAGCCTATCACGCAAGGGTCTACGGGCCGCCCGGTCGGCAGGTGAAGGTATTGAACCTGGACACCCGCTACTTCCGCGATTCGCTCCGGCAGGAGGCCTTCGACGACCCCGTCTATCCCGGCGTGCGCAAGCGCAACGTGCCGGTACCGGGCCGAGACATCCTGGGGGAGGGGCAGTGGGCCTGGCTCGAACGGGAGCTGACCGGCTCCAAGGCCGATATACACATCCTCAACTCGAGCATACAGGTGTTGTCGTCGGAGCATCCCTTTGAGAAATGGGCCAACTTCCCTGATGCCCAGGAGCGTCTCTACCGCCTGATCGCCCGAAGCGGAGCGAAGGGGGTGCTCATCATCAGCGGCGACCGGCATATCGGAGAACTCTCCGCCATCCCGATAGAAGGCAGGTCGGCACTCCTCTACGACCTGACTTCCTCGGGACTGACACACACCTGGCCCCGCCCTCGCC
The DNA here is from genome assembly GCA_010027295.1 of Chitinophagia bacterium. Classification (GTDB taxonomy): domain Bacteria; phylum Bacteroidota; class Bacteroidia; order Chitinophagales; family Chitinophagaceae; genus Pollutibacter. The sequence goes on along the minus strand of RGVM01000247.1, from coordinate 3,464 downwards.
TCGAACCGAACCGGCACAGGGTGGGAATCCTGACCGTGCAGAAGAATTTCGGGGTGATCCGGATCGACTGGTCAGGCCCTGTCCCGAAACTGCGGTTGGAGTTGCGAGGCGAAGGCGACGTGCTGCATCAATCCTGGGACGTAACGCTCTGACTCCCTCTCATTAGAGTGAAGCTTCTCAAAACCCGGGTAGGTTCTTAGAACTGGGGGCAGTTCTCAAAACTGGGGAGAGTTTCCCGACTTCTCCACTCCTATCCGCCTGCGGCGGATACCCACCCTTGGAGGGTCCCCCCACCCTTGGAGGGTATCGCCATTCTTGGTGGGTGCACCTCTCAACTTAGGCTAAGGCTGTGTCCGCCGAAGGAGGGTCAGCGTGCTCCATCCTCCTTCCAGTCGACTTTTACGATGATTTCGTTACGACGGCCGATGAGTCGGTAGGGAGGGTCGTACCCCAGGTATCTGAAGTTCCCGACCGGTTCGATGTCTTTCTCCCGGAGTAGGTTCGCCAGGCGTTCGGTCTGTGTGCGGATCGCATCGTCGGATGCGAAACCGCTGAAGCGGATGGCGGCCACGTATTCGTCCTCCGACTTCTCGATACGGACGCCGGGGTCGTTGGGTCTGGGCAGGTCGGACATGGCGTAGGCCGACGGCATCACGAAGCTCATCGAGGAGCCCTGGTCCGTGATGTCCATGTGCACGGGGGAGGTCATGGCGATCTTCCGCCCCGCCTCGTTGCCGCCGAATATATAGCCTGCGATCCGTCGGAAGCCGCTGTATGAGACCTCCCGGTAGTTCCGGGCGGAACTCCTGACCGTCGCCAGGGTGGCAGACGGATAGAAGCGGATCTCCAGATCTCCCATTCGGGTGACCATGCGGTATTTCTGCTCCTCGATGTCGCCACCGCCAGGTTTCAGGAAGGAGGTCAAGGAGAATGCGGCCAGAAGGACCGCCAGGGTGAGTATCATCGTCATGCGCATGTGTGAGGTGTTCCATCCTTTAACATCCGGCAGCACGGCTTGTTCTGTGTCATTTCGGCGACATCAAGTCAGGTTCCGCGGTTTTCGGTATTTTGGGCTACGAATCCAGACAACCGCAAGAGCCATGTCATACCCCGACCTTTCTCTCCGTCATGAACCGGTGTCCGACCTCTTCCGCTGGCCGAAGACGGCAGCAGAATGGGAGCCCTACCGGCTCAGTCGCGAGCAGTTGTCTTTCTTCGAGGAGTACGGTTACCTCGCCAATGTGCGTATGTTCGACGACCGTCAGATGGAGGTGCTGCGAGAGGAGCTTATGCAGATCATGGACCCCTCACATCCGGGTCATCACCTGTACTATGAGTTTGCTTCCAACGAGTCGACCGACCCCGAGACGGTCATCTTCCATGCATTGGGCGCCTGGCGCATCACGGCAGGCTACCATGACATCCTATGGAACCCCGCCTTCGTAATGGCCGCCAGCCAGCTATTCGGGGATGCGGCCGTACGGTTCTGGCACGACCAGCTCTTCTGCAAGCCGCCCCGGAACGGCGGGGTCGTGGCCTGGCACCAGGACTATTCGTACTGGACGCGCACCGGACCCATCCAGCACCTCACCTGCTGGATCGGATTGGATGACTCCGATACAACCAACGGCTGCCTGCATTACATCCCGGGCAGCCACCGTTGGGGACTGCTGCGCAAGCCGGTCCTAGCCGGACAGATGGATGGCCTCAAGGAGTTCCTGTCTGATGAACAGAGAGCCGCTTTCCACCCCGTCCCCGTCATCATGAAGGCAGGCGAGGCTGTATTCCATCACCCGCTGATGGTGCACGGTTCCTATGAGAACCGATCCGACCGGCCCCGCCGTGGCGTTGTCATCAACGTCTTCAAAGATGGCACCTGTTCAAACACAGACGAAGTGCTGCTGCACGGGGTACCCCCGATACCGGCCGGATCCCCCATGCAAGGAAGGTTCTTCCCCGTGCTCTATGACCCGGCTGCTGCATCATGATACCCGACCGTATTCTTTTTATTTCCACCAGGAATCGAGGTTTTCCACAATTGCAGTATTAATACGCATTTCTTGCAAGATTTACGCATCTGAATCCGTATTTTTACCGCAATCGGATGGATAGGATCCAATCTTGTCATCCGACGATCCGAAACCGGTTCCCGGTGGATGGAGGCTACATCCTTCACCCATTGAGGCCGTACCACCCTATGGAATAAAAGTCTTTGCATGGATTTGAAGGAATTCGGAAGGCGGCTCCAGATGGTCCGGGAGGAGATGCTGCGGATGAGCCAGACCGAGATCGCCTGGTACCTGAGCATGTCACAGACGATGTACTCCCGATTGGAGAGCGGAATGGCGGGCAACATCCACACGATATTCAAGGTCGTCAACTACCTCAAGCATCGCAACCTCGAGGCGCATCTGATGTTCCACGAAGAGTTCGACCTGAAGGCGCTCGTGAAGCCCGAGGTGAAGGAGACACAGGAGAGCAGCGACCGGGAGCGGCTGCTCGAATTGTTGGAACACCTGAAGACTTCTGCGAAGGAGGACTACGAGAACCTCACGATTCTCCGCGAGATGGTCTCGCGAAGGCCCTGAGGGTTTCGGGAAAGCTGATAGCCGTCCGCGCGGCCTTTTCCAGGACAGCGTTTGTCATATGGTCTCCGTCTCCGTGTGGATATGCGGGTGTCGGATGATGTCGTCCCCGCAGGTCGCAAACAGCAGGTTCTGCAATTCATGGACATGGGAGAAGGGGAAGACTGCTCCATCCACGTGAAGCTTCATTCCTTCGATTCCGGAGAAGGAGAACATGGTGTCCGACGGGATCTCGAAGGCCGTTAGCGTCTCGGGAGTGGCGTTGACAGGGACGATGTTGAGTTCATCGTCCACCTCTGCGCGGTTCATCAGATGCACGGTGCCAGGTTCGAGGATGATGACATAGTCGGGCCTGCCGGGCTCATCAATGGCGGCAACGATGTTGCCGAGCCTGAGCTCTGTGGATCTCATGGTAAGGTTGGTTTTTAAGAAGATATCGGGGGGAGGAGGAACCGGCGCCGCCAGACCTGTCACCCTTACTGCAATATTAAAGCGAATGTCAACAGTGTTCCAAGGGAACCCGTGGAAATAGTAATCTACAATTGTTGACAAGATACGTGTCCGACGGCCATGCCTTCGGACTTATCCACATCTCAGGTCCTTAGAACTCGATCACAAAGCCTAAGCTGGGCAGTAGGGCTCCGGTGGTGCCTTCGAGTAGCACGGGGATGGCTTTCTGTCGGTTGTTAGGTGCGGCAGGGTTGGCATAGGAGCCGGGGAGATAGGGCTCGCCGGTGCGTGTGGCGATGCTCTCGTCGGGGTTGCGTTGGAGGGTGAAGCCGGGCACGGAGGGATTCTGGCTATTGTAGGCGTTTTGGATGTCGAGATAAAGGTCGAAGGTCCAGCGGCGGAAGTTGAACTTCTTGTCAATGCGCAGGT
>RGVM01000246.1 GCA_010027295.1 Chitinophagia bacterium | reverse complement strand
CATCCGCTTCGGTGGATGGAAGGACGGACGGCGACTGTCCGACGCCAAGGCCCTCGCAGGCAGCCGCACCGGCGTGTTCGTGGGGTTCAGGACCTCGAAAGGCGAGCAGCGGATGATGAAGGTCGCCATCTCATACGTCAGCGTCGAGGAGGCAAGGCGCAACCTGGCGGAGGAACTTCCGCACTGGGACTTCGACCGCGTCGTCCGCGAGTCGGCCGACGAATGGGACCGCTGGCTGGGCCGTATCCGCATCGAAGGCGGCACCCATACCGAACAGCGCCGCTTCTACACCGACCTGTGGCACGCCCTGCAGGGACGCCGCATCATGAGCGATGTCAGCGGCACGTATATCGACAACACAGGCCCCGCACCCCGAGCACGGCGGGTACCGCTCGATGAGAAGGGGAAGCCCCGTTTCAAGATGTACAACTCCGACTCGTTCTGGGGGGCGCAATGGTCGCTCAACACCCTCTGGCATCTGGTCTATCCCGAGGTCACGGAGGAGTTCGTCAACTCCATGCTGCAGATGTACGACGACGGCGGCCTCATCCCCCGTGGCCCCTCCGGCGGTAACTACACCTTCGTGATGACGGGCGCGGCCACCACACCCTTCATCACCAGCGCCTGGCTCAAGGGCATCCGCGGATTCGACATCCGGAAGGCCTACGAGGGCATGCGCAAGAACCACATGCCCGGCGGCATGATGAGCAAGGCCGGCTACGAACACAAGACCTTCAAGGGCGGCGGCATCGAGGAGTACATCTCGATGGGCTACATACCCTTCCCGCTCCACCCCGTCAAGTACGGCTACCACCAGGACGGGGCCGCCCTCACGCTCGAATACGCCTACCAGGACTTCGCCCTCGCCCAGCTCGCCCGACTGCTCGGCAAGGATGACGACTACGCACTCTTCACGAAGCGCTCGCAGAACTACCGGAACATCTTCAACCCGACCATCGGATGGATGTGGGTGAAGGACCGCGAGGGAAGATGGGCCGAACCGGTCGACATCCTGCGCTACGAGAACGGATGGAACGAGGGCAACGCTGCCCAGTACTCCTGGTGGGTGCCGCACGACGTGAAGGGCCTCATCGGCCTCCACGGAGGCAACGACGCCTTCGCCGCCAAGCTCGACCGGTCCTTCCGGGAGGCGCGCCGGCACGGCTTCGTGTCGGGCATCTCCGAGAACCCCGTCGACCGCGAGATGAAGCGCAGGGTCTATATCAACTACGGCAACCAACCCTGCATGCAGACCCCCTTCCTCTTCAACTATGCCGGCAAGCCCTGGATGACGCAGGCCTGGACACGCGAGATCGTCGACTCCGTCTACAGCGGCATCTCACCGCAGAAAGGCTATAGCGGCGACGAAGACCAGGGTCTCATGGGCTCGCTGGCCGTCCTCCTCAAGATCGGCCTCTTCTCGACCGACGGAGGCACTTCCCAGAAACCCTTCTACGAGGTCACGAGTCCTATCTTCGACCGCATCACCATCGCCCTCAATCCGGCCTACTATCCGGGTGGCCGCTTCGTGATAGAGGCAAAGGGCAGCGGTCCCGCCAACCGCTACATCCAGGGAGCGACGCTCAACGGCCACCGCCTCGACGCACCCTTCTTCTCGCATGAGGAACTCGTAAAGGGAGGCACGCTGCGACTGACGATGGGGTCCAGGCCCAACACGGCATGGGGCAACGCATCAATAGGCAACAACACCCGCGAGAAACGCATCACCGACTTCGGCGCAGTGGCCGACGGCACGACCGACAATGCAGCAGCCATACAGGCAGCCATCGATGCGGCCACCGCCGCGGGAGGCGGGCGCGTCCTCATCCCGGAAGGAAGATTCATGAGCGGACCCGTCGAACTGAAGGACAACGTCGAACTGCACCTCGAACGCGGCGCCATGCTCCTCGGCAGTCCGCACCGGAAGGATTACGGTAACGCACAACCGCTGTCGCTGATACGGGGGAAGGGCGCCCGCGGATTCTCCATCACCGGCAGCGGCATCATCGACGGCAATGGCCGCGCCCTGGTGGCCGACATCCTCCAGCTGCTCAAGGACGGCGTCCTGCAGGACCCAGAATGGAGGACCAAGCGGCCCGTAGAGGGCAACCGCGCCAACGTGATCAACCTGCGCGACTGCAGCGGGTTCACCATCCGCGGCGTGACCATCCGCGACGCCTCGGCATGGACCTGCAAGCTGGAGCGCTGCCGCGACCTCTGGATCGACAGCGTGCATGTGGAAGCCCTCGCCTACTGGAACAACGACGGCGTCGACCTCGACAACTGCGTCAACGCCAAGGTCACCCACTCCGTCTTCAACACGGCCGACGACGCCATCTGCCTCAAGTCGGGCGACGCCGGCGGGCTCTGCGAGAATATACTCGTCGAGGACTGCACCGCCCGCTCCAGCGCCAGCGCCTTCAAGATGGGCACGGCCTCGGCCGGAGGGTTCCGCAACATCACCGTGCGCGGATTGCGCGTGTATGACACCTACCGCTCGGCCATCGCGCTGGAGGCCGTGGACGGCGGCATCATCGAGAACATCGACATCTCCGACGTGAGAGGCTTCAACACGGGCAACGCGTTATTCATCAAGCTCGGCAAGCGCAACCGAGACGACCGTCTCTCGCGTGTCGACGGCATCCTCATTCGCGACGTCCGCGTGGAAGTGCCCGCAGGCAAGCCCGACGCGGGCTACGAGATGGAAGGGCCGCTGCTGAAGTACCCGCCCGGCTACATCCCGCCCGCCGGTCGCATCGTCAGCGTCAGCCCCTCCAACCACTCGACGAAGGAGAAGAACGTCCTGCTCTATCCGCACAACACCTTCCCCGCCTCCATCACGGGACTGCCGGGCCACCCCATACGCAACATCGTGCTGGAGGACGTGGAAGTCGTCTATGCCGGTGGCGGGCGTGCCGACAGGGCCTTCCTGCCGATCGACTCGATGCATATCATCACGGAGGCGGCCGACCGGTACCCCGAGTTCAGCATGTTCGGGGAGCTGCCCGTCTGGGGACTCTACCTACGGCATGCAGAGGGCGTGACACTGAAGAACGTACGACTCACACTGCGCCAGGATGACTACCGGCCCGCGCTGGCCGCGGATGACGTGAAAGGCCTTACCCTCGACGGACTGGACGTGAAAGGGTCGGGCGTGACCCCCTCCTTGCATCTCCGACAGACAGAGGGTGTCAACTTGGGGGGCATCTCGGTTCCGGGTGGCAGGAAGGCCGGCATACGGACAAAGTGAGAATTCTATCCCGGCGTCTTCCAAGGGGCCAATCCATCCACCTCCACGAAAGTGAACATCCACTTCTCGGGATTGCCAGAATCCCGCACACGGAAGGAACGGGCGGGCAGTCGCAGCCACACATGGTTCCAGCCCTTCCTCACCTCCAACGCCATCGGTGCCCGATAGGAATAGCCCTCGTCCACCAGCGGTATCTCGGGGTGCCCCTTCTGCCCCGCCCTTGCCCAGGCCGGCGGCGACACAGGCGTTCCATTCAGCCAGACGGCTGATCCCTTGGCATCCCAGGCCCCGCTGGGCGGCGGGTGGGTGGCATACGACCTCGACAGGTCGTTGAAGCCTATCCAGAAGCGCCCCGTCCGGTCGGCATCGCTCCAAAAATTCGTGTATGCGTACACGGTAGTATGGTCGGCCGGGGAGTGGACCGCACCCTCCACCAGCGGCGCCCACCAATGCCTCAGTATAACGGTACCGCCCTCGACCGTAGAGAAGGGAGCGTGTCCTCCATCGGGAGGGCGTGTAGGGTCGAAGACCGGAGTGAGCGAGTCTGTGACACGGTCGAAGGGGCCATAGAGGCTCCACCGCATGGCCGTCTGACGGACATAGGGGAAGGGCTGATCCCGGAAATGCAGGTCCCTGTGCCGGAGCAGCCGCTGTTCGAAGTCATGGAAACCCAGGCTGTCGCTCTCGGGGATGTTCGCTATCCAGCCGGGTCGTCCCCCGCCTCGCCAGCTACGCTCCGCGAAGGCCAGCAGGGAGGGATAGACGGGGTTCATGCGCAACAGGTCGACTTCGTCGGCAACAGCCCGGTCGTTCCAGAGGCAGAGGATGGCGCCGAGGGCCAGGCTATCGGACTTCGCTTTCCCGGCTAGCTGGCGGTGGAACACGGTGACGACACTCTCCAGTGGGTCGTGGTGGTTCAGATACAGATGGCGGGAGTCGAGGTACCGGCCGTTGAAATCGATGCTGTTGTGGCCGGGCGTCTCGCGCCAGAGTTGCCGGATGGTGGCGTCGTCGAAATTCCCTCCGGGCTGCCAGCCTATGACCTCCCGACCTCTCGCACGGATGAAGCGCGTCATCTCGGGCACGAAGCGCGGGTTCACGATGCGCACCTCGTCGGCTCCTATGTGTATGTACTCGGTGTCATAGGCATCCATGACCTCCGACATCACGTCCTTCAGGATGGCCATGCCGCTGTCCGACTGCATGTCATGGCCCGTCGCGCGACGGAAGGCGGCGCTGTGGCCGGGCATGTCGACCTCGAGCACAAACCGTATCTGTCGTTCCTTGCAATATGCGATGAGCCCCCGCACCTCCTCCTCCGTGTAGGACAGTCCCTTCCAGCGTGTCATCGTCGAAGGGTCGGTGAGCTCCGGATGCCGGCGCACCTGCAGCCGCCAGGCGATATCCTCCGTCGGATGGAAATGGAAGACATTCAGCTTGTAGGCGGCCATGGCGTCGATGATGCGCTTCAGGCGTTGGACCGACATGTAGTTGCGCCCCACGTCGATCATGAAGCCCCGCCAGCCGAAGGCGGGCCAGTCGCGGACGTCCGCGTGGCAGAGCCCATCGCCTTCCCCGGACAGTAGCTGGAGGAGGGTCCTCAACGCGTTGTGCATGCCGGGCAGGTGTTCGGCCCGCATCAGTATGCCCTTTTCGTTTACCCGAAACCGGTATGCCTCTTCTGACAGGTGAGGCGCCCC
>RGVM01000245.1 GCA_010027295.1 Chitinophagia bacterium | reverse complement strand
GGACCTGTCCCAGCTGGAAGGCGCCCGAGAGCAGGGGAAGGGGGGCGATAGCTGTTGTTGAATGGTCGCCCGAAAGCGTGATACGTGAGAGCCCCGATGCCTTCGTGGCATCATGGAAGCTACGCAACAACAGTGTCGAGCCGGTTTTGAGGAAACGCTCTTCCGGATCGAGGAGTATATGGCGATACACCGTCCCCGAAGCGCGTCCACGGCAGGCTGTCAGGCATACGGGGGCTCGAACGCCCTCGGGGTCGAGCCTCCAGATATCGAAACGGTCATAGACAAGGAGCGAGGAGTCCCCCTCCGTCCATCGTGCGATGCCATAGGGTGACGGGTCGTCTGGCATGTCGTTGCGCTCATCGTACAGGGCCGTAGGTACTTTGGCGGATATTACCCTCGTCTTTCCGTCTGACCATGTATGATATCGACGAGTGGCGGCGTCGTACCACCAGATATAGCGTCCGGCAGGCGAGGGCGCAGCGTTGCCATTGAGGCCCTTGACGATGGGAATGCGGCTTCCGTCGGAAACCCTTACGGCATATACGTCGTCAAAGGTCCTGCCCCTCCATTGGCTCTGAACACGGCTGTTCCTGTCGGTGGCGCCGGTGAAGAATGCGCCGTCCCCCTCGTCAGAGGGCATCACCTGTGGGAGCTGCGGATCTGCCAATTGTGTCATTCTGCCTGCGGCGATGTCGTAGACGGCGAGGTAGCTGCGCTTGAGTTCCCTGTCGAGGTTGCGCAGCTGCTGGGGTTGTAGGTATTCGTCGTTGTAATGCCAGATGTCGAGGCGCACCATGTCGATTTCGACGAGGGACGTATCCTTGGGAGCCCTCACCGGTGCCGTACCGAAGAGCAGCCGTGCGCCGCTGCGGCTGAAGGATACGGTGGCATGTTCACTGACGGTCCAGTCAAGCGGCATGCCGACCTGGTGGCGGTCCACGGCGAGCCTGGCGGTGTCGTAGCCGTTGCGCCAGTACCAGAGTTTGTGGAAGCGTTGGAGGGCCTTTGCGGAGCTGTCGCGTTCGGCGACAAAGGCAACCTGTCGGCCGGCATCATCTGCCGCCAGGCTGCGGTAGTCGTTCGCCCCGCGGCTGATCGTGTCGGCCCTGCGCTCCACAGACCTCCATACGCTCACCGTGTTCCTGCTGCCGGGCCGACTGCGCGAGGCCGAGCCCTCCACCACGAGGATCCGGCCTGACCGGTTCCAGATGAAATCGCTAACTGAAGACAGCTGGTACTGGACGCCGCTGGGGAGGTGACGTATCAGAAGGTCGGTGCCCTCCGCAGAAGCGCCGGATACTTCATCACCCTCCGCATCGAGACCCGAAGACTGAGGGTCGGGATTCGGTAGGATGTTTTGCGCGGCATCAGCGTAGCTGTCGATCGGAAGGCCCTCGCTCATCGCATCCTTCGCGGCCGTCCTTCCGGAATCCGCTGCCTTTTTTGAACGGCCGGCACTGTCAGCCGGGGCCTTCTCAAAATGCACAGCCAGCCAACCCTCCCGGTCGTCCTGGGGCATCCGGTAGCCCTTGACACGGGCATACCTGACAATCGAATCCGTCCCCAGCAGAACAATGGCTAGCGAGTCCTTGGGCATGTCGTCGGGCCTGACCTTGCGGATGCGGGCCTGCCTCGTCTGGGCGTAGGGTGCACGGATGCGGAAGACAAGCATCCGGCTGTCGGGACTGAACGACAGGCCATATCCGCGGGGATAGACCCTTCGGTCGCTCCCATCGGCACGTACGACCGTCAGCCAGGCGTCGCCCTCCTGCACATCGGTCACAAAGGCTATCCAGTTACCGTCGTCACTGATCCTGCGTTCACCCATACCCTCCCAGGCGTCGTAGACGGTGTGGTCCAAAGGCTTTTTCTGAGCTGCGGCGGACAGGGCGAGAGAAAGGCCGACGAGCAGTGTGACGCGAATCTTCATACCAGGCATTTGAGTGGGTGGAGCGCAATGTCAAACTTAGCAAAATATCACGAGGACCTGGGGCAGGGTGGATGGCGGTGGATAAACACCCGGCTGATCCAAAAAAGGAGCTCAATCCACCCCGGAATGTTTGTTGAAAGGATGCGTACGCCGGGTATGACTCGACACCCCCAACTGCCAAAACCGCACGGTTGAAGATCCACCCGCTTTGGGCTGACATGACTCTCCATTCCATTTGGGAAATGGAATCCGGATGCCGGGTGGCTATGCATCCTTACGCGACTGCAGCAGTACCGACAGCGCTATGATCGACATGCCGGCATAGAAGCCGGGACCGAGCAGCCGATTCTCCCCATAGATCAGGAAGGCCAGCAGGATGCCATAGACGGGCTCCAGGTTGTACGTCAGGTTGACGGTGAAGGGCGAGACCTCCCTCAGCGCGTTGAGCGAGAGTCGGATGGCGAGTACGGTGCATACAAGACTGAGGAATAGCAGCCAGAGGAGGTCTGAGAGGGTAGGCAGCCAGTGGTCCGGCGGGAATAGGGCCGCATGGAAAGGCATCAGCAACGTGAGCGCCATGCATCCGCCTGCCATCTCGTAGAAGTTTACGGTATGCGGCGAATCAGCGGCAAGCCATCGCTTGTTCAGAACGGTGAAAAGGGCGGCCAGGAGTGACGATACCACCCCCAGGAGGATACCCGTCCGGTAGCGTGGATCGAACTGGAATATGAGCGAGATGCCCGCCATGACGAGCAATCCCAGCAGCAGTTCCCGCACCACCAGCGCCCTTCGTTCGAGTACCGGCTCGATCAGCGCCGTGAAGAAGCATATCGAAGAAAAGCACACCAGTCCGACGGATACATTGGAATACTTGATGCTGCCATAGAAGAACACCCAGTGCAAGGCCACAAGCACGCCCGTGGCGAGCAGCCGGATCGTCGATGCCGGCGATGTTCGCGGAAGGCCACCCGTGAGGAGTCCGAGCACCACCAGCCCTGCGAGGCTGAACAGCATCCGATACCATACCAGCAGTCCCTCGTTGAGGGTGATGAGCCGTCCCAGCACGCCCGTGAAGCCTGCCAGGAGAACGGCGATGTGGAGCTGCAGGTAGGCGCGTCGCATGGGATGTGTATGCCTTGCGGAAAGGATCGGATGGCCCGGACAGGATGATCAGGACAGGTTGCCGGACGAGATGTCCGGTCCGCGGAGGGCCTTCGAAGCATAACTGCTGAAGAAACTATGCCATTGGATCAACAGCACACCGAGGATGCCCTCCTTGATGATGCCACTGTTCATCTTGGAGACTCCGAGTTTCCGATCGGTGAAGACAATTGGCACCTCCTGTATGGTGAACCCCAGCTTCCATGCGGCGAACTTCATCTCTATCTGGAAAGCATACCCGACGAAGCGTACAGCCCCCAGATCGATGGCCTCGAGGACCTCCCTGCGATAGCAGACAAAGCCAGCCGTGGGGTCGTGGACGGGCAGCCATGTGATCAGACGGGTGTAGATGGCGGCCGACTTCGAAAGGAGATTCCGGTCCAGCGGCCAGTTCTCGACCCTTCCGCCCTTCACATAACGGGAGCCGACCGCCACGGCAGCCCCCTCGCGACAGGCCATGTACAGCCGTTCCAGGTCGTCGGGATTGTGGGAAAAGTCGGCATCCATCTCGAAGATGAAGCTGTAACCGGCCCTCAAAGCCCAACGGAAGCCGTGGATGTATGCTGTCCCCAGACCGAGCTTGCCACTCCTCTCCTCCAGGAAGAGTGCGCCGGGATATTCCTTCTGCAGGCCCCGTACAATGTCACCCGTTCCGTCAGGCGAACCATCGTCGACAACGAGTACGTGGTAGCCCTGACCCATCGACATGACATGCCGGATCATCGGGCCGATGTTCTCGCACTCGTTGTAGGTAGGTATGATGACGATTTTCTCCATATGGATGTATCATTCCCTGACATAAGCCCAGACCATCCGGCCCATCCGGCTTCAGGAAGTGCGTAACAAAGTCCTGTTGAATATCTCCGAGAGCTTGCGTTTCGTATGCATCGGGAAGTCGCCCCTCATCATCCAATCGTAATATTGGGGCTCTGCTTTCAGCACATCCGCCACCGGACGCCCCTTGTACTTGCCAAAGTTAAACACTTCGACTCCCTTTTCGATCACGAACCTGCGGGCCATGTCCACGATGACCTCGTCACCTATCTGCTGGAGGACGGAATCAAGCGTGTTCCCCAGGACGGGATACCTGGTCAGCTGGGCATTGAAAACCTTCCAGGATGCCTCCGCGTCTGCCTCCGCACTGTGTGCATCCACCAGCTCCTCGCCGCAGTAGAACCGCAGTGCAGCCGAGAGCGTCCTGGGCTCCATGGCATGGAAGATCCGCTGCACATCCAGCATCCTTCGTCCGCTTATGTCGAAATCGAGGCCGGCCCTCAGAAACTCCTCCATCAGCATCGGCCAGTCGAAGCGGTTGGAGTTGTATCCGGCCAGGTCGCAGTCGTCCAGGAATTGCCGCACTTCGTTGGCCACCTGGCGGAAGGTCGGCGCTTCGGCGACCATTCCGTCCGTGATGCCATGCACCGCCGATGCCTCGGCCGGTATGGGCATCTGCGGGTTCAAAAGCCTGCGTTTCCTGACTTCCGTGCCATCAGGCATTACCTTCACCACACCGATCTCCACGATACGGTCGGTGACGAGGTTCACCCCCGTCGTCTCTAGGTCGAGGAAGGCAATGGGACGCTGGAGGACTATGTTCATATTACCGGTTGAACGATGCGAATGTCGGCAAAACACAGGATAATGCCCCGACTCGCAGGCGTGTTTTTTCATCGCCGGATTTCGGAAAAAAGCAGGACGGATAGGCTAAGGAAACGCCAAAAATATCGTGGCGGATTGACGGGAACGGGAATATGTCATATATTTGTAATACTCCACAAGCCCTGCGGGACTTGATTCGATCCTACCCTTTGAAATTCCGCCCAACCCCATCCCGGGTTTGTGGCAACGAATCAAAAGTAGACCGATGAAACGAATCGTCCTGGCCCTC
>RGVM01000244.1 GCA_010027295.1 Chitinophagia bacterium | reverse complement strand
CCATTGTGCGGAACCTGCCCGAACCCCATACCCGCCATAACCGGGGTTACCGCGCCCTGAATCACCAACCCAACCCAACAAATCGCAAGACTATGAAGAAAATCATCATCGCATTCGACGGCAGGCATTTTCCTGAAGGGGCCATGGAGATGGCCGCCTGGCTCGACCAGCGGCAGAAGGTGCTGGTGGCCGGTGTTTTCCTGAGCCCGATCGACTACCGGGAAGTGATCGGATATTCCGGCATCGGCATGGGCGGTCCGGTGGTGATGCCACCCTTTGAAGAGGACGACCGGATGGTGCAGACCGTCATCACGCGCTTCGAGGACTATTGTCAACGGCAGGGCCTGGAGTACCGAGTACATAAGGACACGGATCTATTTGCCCTGCAGGAGCTGATCCGGGAGACGCGGTTCGCCGACCTGCTGATGCTAAGTAGCGAGCTCTTCTATGAGAACATCGAGAGGGAGCAGCCCAACGAGTACCTGCGTAAGACGCTGCACGACAGCGAGTGCCCGATCATGCTGGTGCCGGAGCGCTTCGAGGAGCCGGAGAGCCTGGTGATGACCTATGACGGCAAGGCCTCCTCCGTATATGCCATTCGCCAGTTCGCATACCTGTTCCCGGAACTGTCGGAGCTCGAGTGCCTGCTCGTGAGCGCCGATGAAAACCCCGACGCGAGCCTCCCGCAGGCCCATCTCATCGAGGAGTTGGTGTCGAGGCACTATCCCCACCTCACCATAAGGCAGTTCGCAGGGGAGGACAGGGAGGGCTTTCGGCAATGGCTGGGGGCCAGGCAGGACTGCCTTGTGGTCACCGGTGCCTATGGCCGGGGAGAGGTCTCCTCCCTGTTCCGCAAGAGCTTCGTGGCGGACCTCATCCGGGAGCACCGCATGCCCGTCTTCATCGCCCATGGCTGATCGACCCTGATGCCAGCGGAACCGCTGCCTTCGTACCTTCGTCTTCACTCCCAGGCTTATGGCAGTCGTCACTCCGCACGGCAATGGAAAGGAAATACAGTTTCTCGACGGGCCCCGCTCCCGCTGGCAGGACTTCAAGTTTGTCGTCAAGGTGGCCCTCGAGTTCATCAGGGGTTTCCGAGCGCTGCATTTCTCGGGTCCCTGCGTGACCGTCTTCGGCTCGGCGCGCTACGGCGAGGACCATGAGTACTATGTGCTGACCAGGAGCCTCTCCGCCCAGATCGCAAAGCTCGGCTATACAATCATGACGGGCGGCGGACCCGGCATCATGGAGGCCGCCAACCGTGGTGCACGCGACGTCGGGGGGCGCTCCGTCGGTTGCAATATCGTCCTGCCCTTCGAGCAGAAACCCAACCCCTATCTCGACAAATGGGTCGACATCCGCTATTTCTTCGTGCGTAAGACCCTGCTCATAAAATACTCCTATGTCTTCGTCATCATGCCCGGCGGCTTCGGAACCCTCGACGAGCTCTTCGAGGCTATGACGCTGATACAGACCGGCAAGATCAATAACTTCCCCGTCATCATCTTCTGTAAGGACTACCACCGTGACCTGCTCGAGCATATCGAGCAGATGAAGGCCAAGCGAACCATCTCGGAGAGCGACCTATCGCTCTTCCTCGTTACGGACTCCATTGAGGAGGCCGTCGCCCACATAGAGGGCAGCATTCAGCGTTTCGGGCTCAAGCCCATCCAGCCTTCGAAGTGGCTCTTCGAGAAGCCCTAACGTTTTCGCTGCCTGACCTCCAGCATTTCCCGAGCGGTCTTCCTCTTGCGGAGGGCTTCATGCAGAGCCTGGGTATCCTCCTCCTTGCGTACAATAACTCCCATTCTTTTTCGTTGTCGACTTTGGGCGGTCAACCCGCTGTCCAAATCCTACCCATGAGATACCAAATTGCCGACATCTACATCCAGGAGAACCTTGCCTGGGACGACCTGATCGCGCGCCATCGGAGCGAGATCCCACAACTCAAGCTCATGCTCGGAGACGTCCTCCGCCGGAGGCGCGTCATCGGGGAAGACACCCGGGCCGGTGTCGACCATCTCTGTACCGAGATGAGCCACCACGAGGAGTCGATGGCCCTGATCCGCGAACGCCTCGCCCTGCAGCAGGCCTACCTGCAGCGACGCTCCGGTCACGACCTGTCTTACGACAGCGACTCGCTCATACGACAGAACAGTCTTCGTGAGGAGGTCAGGGATGCCCGACGCATCTTCATCGACCTGAAGTGCGAGATGCTCAACTATCTGTCGATCATCGCCTGATAGCCCTTTCGTTGAAGGGCTTCCGTCCGTGCAACCCCCGGCTGCACGGGTTTTGTCGTGTCCATACCTGACCATTACACATGTATGCATTGTCATGGTCCTTTTTGCCGCCCGTGAAACCCTGTAAGCCACTGACGGGCGTCATGTGGCGGTTTGACCGCTGTCATATCCCGCGGGTTTCAGCCTTCCTAGTTTTGGGTTCGACAACAATCTAAAATCGGAAGCCATGACGGAACAGGCGATGCTAGACTTCTTCATCCGCGAGAACGATGCGTGGGAGGATGTGATCGACCGGCGCGACCGGGAGATACCCGACCTGGAACGGATGATGGCTGATCGGATGTCGGACATGCGTTCGATGCCTGCCTCTTCCCGCGACAACTTGCAATGCCTTCACGAGGGCATGGAACGGCAGCGGGTCCTGCTGCTGACGTTGCGGAAAGAACTCGAGGAGCAGCAGCGTTTCCTCGTGAAAGGCCAGGCGATGGATGCCGACTCTTTCGCCATCCATTCGCTGTCGCGCCAGAACATCCTGCGGGATCGCATTCGGGCGGCGGAGAGGACCTTCATTGAGTTGAAGTGCGATTTCCTCAACCAGCTTTCGGCGGTGATCTGAGCCGAATGGAAGCCACACTCCGCCATCCATCCCGCAACCCAGCCGGCGCGGTCTGCCATCATTGCGGCGAGACTTGCCCAGGCAACATCAGGGAGGATGAGAAAATCTTCTGTTGCGAGGGTTGCCGGCAGGTGTACCTGTTGCTCGATGCCAATGGCATGTGCCCGTACTACGACATCGAGGCCGGGCCCGGCATCCGTGCGCGCGGACGCTTCTCCGACGGCCGCTACGGCTATCTCGACGACCCCGACGTGGAGTCGCGCATCATCCGTTTCACTGACGGGCGGCAAACGCATGTCTCGTTCCATATTCCTTCGATGCATTGCGTCAGCTGCATCTGGCTATTGGAGAACCTGCACCGGCTGATGGAGGGCGTCTTGTCGGCGCGAGTCGACTTTGGCAGAAAGATGGTCCTGTTGGTCTACGACCCTTCGCGCACTTCGCTTCGTCGGATTGTGGAGTTGATCGCCTTCATCGGCTATGAACCGCGGATCGATTCGGGCGATGCGGAGGAGCGGAAGCCTGCCGACTACGACAGGACCGATATCCTCCGCATCGGGGTGGCAGGCTTCTGTTTCGGAAACATCATGATGTTGAGTTTCCCGGAATATCTCTCCGGTGGCCGCATCGGCGAGGCGGGTCTGCGGGAGCTCTTCAGCTGGCTGAGCCTGGCCCTTTCGCTGCCGGTGCTTTTTTTCAGCGCCTCGGGCTTTTTCGTCTCAGCCTGGCAAGGGCTTAGGCAGCGTTGGCTGAACATCGACGCGCCAATCGCACTTGCGGTGCTCGTCGCCTTCGGCCGTAGTGTGTATGAGATTGTTATGGGTACGGGCTCCGGATATCTCGATTCGATGAGCGGCATTGTCTTCCTCATGCTCGTAGGACGCTGGTTCCAGGGCATGAGGCACGAGGCACTTTCCTTCGACCTCGACTACCGCTCCTATCTCCCGCTTGGTGTCACACGTGTGACGGACGAAGGCCAGCGCGAGGTTCCGATCGCCAGGCTGCAGAAGGGCGATCACATTCGCGTGCGGTACCGAGAGCTAGTGCCGGCCGATGCAGTGCTTTTGTCGGAAGGCGCGAGTATGGATTACAGCTTCGTCTCCGGGGAAGTGACGCCCGTGCCAGTGGACCATGGGGCGCTCGTTTATGCAGGTGGCCGGCCGACGGACGGGGCGATCGATCTGGAGGTCGTAGAGTCTGCTTCGGGCAGCCGCATCACACAACTTTGGAACAATGACGTCTTCCATGGCGAGAAGCATCAGGAGCGTTCCTTCATTCACCCCTGGAGTCGGTATTTCTCGTACGGGCTCCTACTGGTCGCGCTGGCATCGGCCGCCTATTGGTCGCAGGTCGACGCGGCACGTGTCTGGCCGGTCGTCACCAGCATCCTGATCGTGGCCTGTCCCTGTTCGCTGCTTCTCTCTGCCACTTTCACCTATGGCAGTATGGTCCGAATACTCGGTCGCAACGGGTTGTATCTGAAGAATGCGTCCGTCACGGAGACGCTGGGCCGTATCGATACGATCATGTTCGACAAGACTGGCACGATCACACACGGACGTTCGGCGGTGCTGCGGTTTGAGGGCGTGGAGCCATCCATACATGATCTCGAGCGTCTGCATTCGCTGGCTCGTCAGTCGGCGCATCCCTTAAGTCGCATTTTAGCGGAGGATCTGGCGGGGAGGGCTGTGGACGGCAGCCTGCCCGTCACGGGCTTTCGTGAGGATGATGGGCTGGGCATCGAAGCAGTGGTGGATGGTGTACGGGTCAGGCTGGGGTCCAGCGCATTCGTGGGTACCCATGAGAAAGAGTCTGGGGGGGCGCGTGGAACTTCGGTCCATGTCTCCTTCGATGGCCGGCCGGCGGGGCGGTACCTGATCCGCAACGAATATCGGGATGGTCTGTCCGAACTCGCTACGGCGCTCCGTCGCGACGGCCACGCGATGCATCTGATCAGCGGCGACAACGACAGGGAGCGGGATATCCTTTGGTCGATTTTCGGGACCGGCCTGGCGATGTCGTTCCGGATGACGCCCCAGGATAAGCTGGAGCATGTACGTTCCCTGCAGGCGGCAGGCAGGAGGGTCCTGATGGTGGGTGACGGGCTGAACGACGCGGGCG